>JALSHF010000024.1 GCA_026982375.1 Emcibacter sp.
CGATCCTGCGTAAAGCAGAAGAAAGAACAATGGAAGGCCTGTGGAGAAAAATTGGAGAAAGCCTCGCACAGTTCAAGCCTCATGAGTGCTCAAACTATTTCAAGCATGCCGGGTATGAATACAATTAAAACGAAACTGCTCTAGTATCGCCAGCGTTATAAATTTTCCATTAAAATTTCATTGACGGCCCCGGCATTCTCCATATGCGGCATATGGCCGGAATCTTTAACCTGATGATTTCTTATATTTTCTCCGGTCAGAATATGCGCCCCTGTTCCAGCGATGATTTTATCATTCTCGCCCCATATTATGGATATCGGCATGTGCAAGCCCGCAATGTCATCATGGTTAAAGGCGGGTTTTTCTGCCGTCAAACCGGCGGCGGCTATGACCTTCAAGGCCTCATCAACACCGTCAAGGCGCTTGTATTTTAAAACATCATCTACCAAGTCAGCAGTCACAAGCTTTTCATCAGAGAATAGTTGCTGCAATACAGGTTTCAGCTGTTTTCGGGTTCGTGCCTGCATAAAACCCGTAATATAACCGGCATTCACCGGCCGGCCAACCAATGCGGGACAAATCAGCGACAGGCTGGCCACGCGATCTGAAATAGTCACCGCACATTGCAGCGCAATGGCCGCGCCCATTGAATGACCGATGAGATGGGCCTTTTCAATTCCAAGGCTGTCAAGAAAAGCCTCGACTATACGGGCCAATCCTTTGACCGAACCATCTTTGACATATTTTGTCGAGCGGCCATGCCCCGGTAAATCAAGGGCGATGACCCGGTGTGTTTCGCCAAGCTTTGCCTGATTAAATAACCAGTTGTTGCAATCGCCGCCGTAACCGTGAATTAAAATCACAGGTATTTTTTCTGGTGCCTTTTCTGATGCTTTTTCTGAGCTTTGATCATTATCCGGAATATTTTCCGGCTCAGGGGGCATGACCTCCAGATAGGAAATATTCATATCCCCCACTTGCGCACTGAGGATATTGGGCTTACTTGCCATATCCACAGCGGGATCATCCGGATCCTCAACTTTAAAGGTTGCAATAAAGGCGTCAATAGCTTCATCACTTTGATTGTCATCGGCCAATACGGCCATCAATGCGCCCACAGGCAGCATCTCGCCTTCTTCTGCGACCAGTCGCCGGACTTTTCCGGATACGGCGGCTTCGACGGCGCCGGCTATTTTACTTGTTTCGATTTCGGCAATTTCTTGGCCGACATTAATCTCGTCCCCCGGCGAGATATGCCATTCTACTAACTCGCCTTCATCCATTGACAGGCCCCATTTGGGAACGGTAATCGCTTTTATTGTCATATGTTTTACACTTTTAGCAGTCTGTGAACGCCTGCCACAACGGCGGCAACGGTCGGGATATAGGCATCCTCAAGCGGGGGTGAAAAAGGCACCGGCGTATGCGGCGGGGTAATTTGAATTATAGGCCCCTTTAAGGATGAGAAGCCTTTTTCAGCAACCAGCCCGGCAATGTCGGCCGCCATGCCGCAACGTGCTGCGGATTCGTCAACGACCACGAGCCGACCTGTTTTTTCTACTGATTCCAGAATGGTTTCCTCATCCAGAGGCGATGTGGTTCGTGGATCGATCACTTCGACCGATATCCCTTCAGAAGCCAGAGTTTTCGCGGCTTCTTCGGCAATATGAACCATTCTCGAGAAAGCGACAATCGTAATGTCGCGGCCTTCACGAACCACATTGGCCTCTCCAAACGGAATGGCATAGGATTCATCCGGCACATCACAGGCATGATCATAAAGCAGCTTATTTTCAAAGAATATCACAGGATCATCGTCACGTATCGCTTCGATCAGCAGGCCCTTGGCGTCATATGCATTGGACGGCATGACACATTTAAGGCCCGGGACTGATGTGAACATATGGTATAGACATTGAGAATGCTGCGCGGCTGTGCGCATGCCCGCCCCAATGGTTGTGCGAATGACCATGGGTGTTCTGGTTTTGCCGCCAAACATATACCGGAATTTGGCGGCCTGATTAAATATCTGGTCGAAACAAACACCCATAAAATCAACGAACATAAGTTCGGCAATGGGCCGAAGACCGGTCGCGGCGGCCCCTGCGGCGGCCCCCATAATGGCGGATTCCGTTATCGGCGTATCGATCACACGATTTGCCCCGAATTCACCGATCAACCCTTTGGTCACGCCAAGAGGGCCACCATAAGCATCAATAACGCCCGTGCCGCCGTGTCCGCCCGCGACATCCTCACCGAGTATGATCACATTATTATCACGCCGCATCTCTTGCCGAAGAGCATCATTCAACGCTTCCCGAATGGTTTTTTGAGTCATTTTTAGCTACTCCAGAAATTAATATGAGACGTAAACATCTGTCAACAGATCGTCTTTGGTGGGGAAATCGGCCTCGCGAGCGGCATTAACGGCACTGTCTATCAAAGACATCACCTCTTGATCAATCTGATCCAGATCAGCCTTTGTGACATGTTTGTCGGCTTCTACCCTGTCACGGAAAATCTTGAGACAGTCGCCGGTCTCTCTTAACTGCGTAAGTTCTTCTGCGGAACGATAGGCCTGTGGGTCTCCTTCAAAATGACCGTAAAAACGCATGGCAACGGCTTCAATCGCACTGGGTCCTTGCCCCATTCTCGCCCGATTAATGGCCTCTTTCGCTGCCGCTTCGACGGCAAAGAAGTCAGTGCCGTCCACTTGGACTGCGGGCAGCCCGAAACCCTCGGCGCGCCGGGCTATGCTTTCTGCCCCCACCGCATAATCGCATCCGGTTCCTTCGCCATAGCCATTATTTTCAAAGATGAAAACAACCGGCAACTGTAAAACAATGGCCATATTCATGGATTCAAAAGTTGTTCCCTGATTTGAGGCCCCATCACCGGAAAAAGAAACCGCTACCCCATCTGTACCCTGTACTTTTGCTGTCAGCGCCGCGCCAATAACCAACGGCGGATTACCGCCCACAATAGCATTCGCCCCAAGCATGCCTTTTTCAAAGTCCGCGATATGCATTGATCCACCTTTGCCGGCGCAAAGACCCGTTTTTTTACCATAAATTTCGGCCATCATAGCGTTAATATCACAGCCTTTGGCGATACTATGCCCGTGCCCCCTGTGCGTGCTTCCGATATAGTCGCTATCTCTGAGGTGCATGCAAACTGCTGTTGCGATGGCCTCCTGACCGGCATACAGATGTACGAAACCGGGTATCTCACCCGTTGTATTCTCAATATGGATACGTTCCTCAAACTCTCGTATGGATTTCATACGGCGATATGCATCCAAAAGCTCATTTTTATCTGATCCCATTCACAACCTCTTTCTAGTAACAAGGCAACGACATATTTTGCCTGATTTTGTTTATGACATCTAATTTAGGCTGCCATGTCAAAATTCCATATAGAGGAAATTACTTATTTTACGGATCATAAGCTTCTATTCCCCCTCAGTCTTTAATACCGCAAAGTCGGGGACCCAGAATTTTTGGAGAAACGGAATTTTATCCTTCAATGGAATGACGAAATAGGGCAGAGCTGGCACAGGTTGGCGTGAAGGAAAATAACTTTCCCTGATTACGGTGTTTGCAGGCAGGAGTGGTTTTTCGTGTATTTTGAAATAGAAAAGTGATAAATTACGCTCGAGAAAATTAATTTTTACTTGAAAAAACAGGATCAATATATGACCTATGATTCAGACAATATTTTTGCGAAGATTTTGCGGGGGGAGATTCCCTGTGACAAGGTTTATGAGGATGAATTTTCGCTGGCTTTTCATGATATTAATCCGCAGGCCCCCGTTCATATATTGGTCATTCCCAAGGGCGAATATGTCAGCATGGCTGACTTTACGGCAACTGCGCCAGCGGATTTGATTGCGGGTTTTTTTCGCGCCGTGGGTCAGGTGGCGCGCGATAATGCCTTAGAAGAGCCGGGGTATAGAATATTGGCCAATGCGGGCGCGGATGCCCATCAGGAAGTGCCCCATTTGCATGTCCATATCTTTGGCGGCAAGCGACTTGGACCTATGCTGGCCGCATAAACAGGCCTGACAAACAGAGCAGTAAATTAGAAAAAAATAATATTAGTTGTATTTTTCCTTGACTCTACTCTTTCCTATACCATATGAGAGCCAACTTATGGTTAATTTTTAAAAGTGGGTGCGGGGAGTCGCCCTCTTTTTTGACAAGGAAAAAAGAAAATGACGACTTCTGACTATGCGGTTCAACCGCAGCTTACGGCTGTAAACCAACCGCAGGATATTCCCGTTTCTCTTTTGCGGGATTTATACGAATATTGGCAGAGCAAGAAAGGCGATCGCAAGATGCCGTCCCGCCTGGATATATGCCCCACGGAGATCATTGACCTGTTGCCCAAAATTATCCTGATTGATGCGGAGCATGAGCCGCAACGCTTTCGCTTCAGGCTCGTTGGCACAGATGTGGTCAGGGTGATGGGGCAGGATGTGACCGGAAAATATCTGGATGAACTGTCATCCAATTCGGCCGTACATGATCGTCTGTCGTGGCTTGTCCGGCAAAAAACCACCTATTATGTGACGTCACAACTGGATTGGCTGAACAGGAGTTTTCAAAAATACCATGTCCTTGGATTGCCGCTCGGGGATGAGGCGGGGAATGTCAATATGATTATGTATGGCATTGACCAATTTTACGGCGACCAACTTTACGGCACGGGTAAATAACGGTATTATTCCGCCGTTTCTTTGGCGGTGCGTGCCTTATAGGCCCGGATGGCCTTGTTCATTTGATCGGCGACCTGGGTTTCAAGAGCATAGGCGTAATCAAATAATTGATCCCATTCGGAAATTTGTTGCTCTGTGGCCACATCCCCTATTGCCGTTTTTTCCGTGGCGATGCAATTCTGGAAATTCACGATGGCGGGCTGGAAATCATTTTTTATGGTTTTCAGTGCCGCTAAAATATCCTCTTTGGGGGCTGTTGCCCCATCCGGAATGACAGGCGCCAGTGGCGGCCGACAAGCGGTTGCCGCATAAGCAGAGCTGCCCACTGAAAATACCAGAGAAAATATCAGGGCAAATAAAATCAATGCGGAAGTTATAAATTTACGAATGACGGACATGAAATTCCTCTTTAACTTGGATGATATTTTAGTAATTTTCGCCGAGAAACCATCTTAGGTCAAGTATAAATTTGGCCAGATGTTATATTGCCTTCAAAGGGGGCTGCGGCCGCGCTATAATTTATTGGCGATATATTCTTTAAGATCAATATCCGGCCTTGCGCCCAAATGGGTGATGACTTCGCTGGCCACAAGATTGCCCATGCGCCCGCAAACCCCAAGGTCAAGGCCGCGCGTATAGCCGTGAAGAAACCCCGCCGCAAACATATCGCCGGCGCCTGTGGTATCGATTAAATCGCTCACCGGATATCCCTTCACGTTAATGACTTCGCCGGCACTGACAATGACGCAGCCTTCTGCGCTGCGGGTAATGGCGGCAACCTCGCAATGTTGCTGGACGGCGTTAATCGCGTCGTTCAAATCCCGCGTATCATACAGCATCAACAGCTCTTCCTCATTGGCAAACAGAATATCAATTTCATGTTCGGCAAGATGCAGGAATTCCTGTTTATGGCGGCCCACACAGAAACTGTCCGACAGGCTGATGGATGTTTTGCGCCCGGCCTTATGGGCCAGGGTCATGGCCTTTCGAAAGGCGGCCTTGGCATTTTCGGGATCCCAGAGATATCCTTCCATATAGGTCACGAAGGCCCCCGCCACCTGCGCCTCATCAATGTCCGCTTCCATCAGATTAACGCAGGCCCCAAGATAGGTGCACATGGTGCGTTCGGCATCGGGGCTTACCATGACAAGGCACCGGGCCGTAGAGGCCCCGCTTTCGTCCTTTGTCGTGGTATAATCAACGCCAAGAGATTTGATGTCATGGTCAAAAACATGGCCCATCTGGTCATTTTTGGTTTTGCCAATATACGCCGCCCGGCTGCCCATAGAGGCAAGTCCGGCGATGGTATTGGCGGCTGATCCGCCGGAACATTCAATGGCGGTACCCAGTTTGCCATAGAGCTTTTCAGCGGTTTTTTCATCGACAAGCTGCATGCTGCCCCTGGGGATGTCATGATCGGCAAGAAAGTCATCCTCTATCTGAACCAGAATATCAACAATGGCATTCCCGATACCCAATACATCAAATTTATGTGTCATATTTTTCTCACATCAGTAACCTTAAATCAGGGGCGAGTATAGGATGAGCCATGAGGCATGCAAGCGTAAAAAATGAGATTTAATAAAATCTTTCTTGCCTTTTGACATAATAAGCCCATATTTTCCTGTAAGGGTGGTTTAGGGTCGATACCTGTAAGGATAAAAAACGTGAAAAATATCATGAGCGCCGTAACGCGGACTTTGGCCCAAGTCTTCGACCCCGCCTTTCTCAAAGTTTTTATATTGGGTATTCTGACCACGATTGCCGCCATGGTTGTCACATGGTTTCTGGCGAATTACCTGAAAGATCAATTTATCCTCACCGAGTTTGACTGGCAGTGGGTCAATAGCTTTTTCCAATGGCTGCTTGATATTGACTGGATTTTCAATATTATCTTTTTCTTTCTTATGGGCGTATTTTTCCCGCCTATCGCGACCATTTTCATGTCACTGTATCTTGATGATATTGTTGATGCGGTGGAAGATAAACATTACCCCGGTCATAAGGCGGGCAAAAGACTGGGGGTTTCGCATCTGGCTTATCTGGCCCTGCGGCTGGCCTTTATGATTATCTTGTTGAATATCATTGTGATCCCGCTTTATATCTTCTTTTTCTGGTTGCCTTTTGTACCGCTGGTTATCTTTTATACGCTGAATTCTTATCTGCTGGGCTGGGGCTATTATGAAATGGTCGCCGTGCGCCATTTGGGAATCAAGGAAGCCAGCCGGCACCGTAAATCCATTCGGGGGCAGGTTCTGGGCGGCGGCTTTATGATTACCCTGCTGTATACTCTCCCCGTGATTAACCTGACCGCGCCTATTTTAGGAGCCGCAATTCTGGCTCATATATTCCATCTGACGATCCGGTCAGAGGGGCAGGACCTATGATGCGGATTATAATATTGGCCATCATGACAGGGTTTCTTGCCGGATGTCAAGCCCCTGAAAAACCTGTCGAGCAAGCGCCCCCGCCAATAGCGGCGGCGGAAGAGGCCCCTGAAAAAGCAATCGTCATTACCCCGCCGGGGCCGCGTTTTGTCATGGCGAACATCATGGGCCTTGCCCCGGATACGCTGCTTGATATTCTGGGGGAGCCATCGTTAAAACGGCGTGACCGTGAGGTAGAGGTCTGGCTTTACGGCAATTCAGAATGCCGGCTTCATCTTTATTATTATCCCGATGACAATGGTGATTTTCGGCTGGATTATGCGGCGACGGCGGCGGCAGATCCCGCCGCGGAAAATCCCACGGTATCGCCCAATGCCTGCCTGAATAGTTTTGTGATCCCGGATAGTCAGGTGACCCCGGAAAAACCAGTGCCGGATATTGTCATACCTGAATTGGATCAAGAACCGTCTTATCCCGGTAGGGGCATAGATCCTCTACCGGACATGTCGGACAACTAGGCCGCCTTGCCTTGCAAATATAACGCCCATGGAGGATCAGCCAGTGATGGGCATGGCGCGCAAATTCAGGCGGAATGGCCTTTTCCAGTTTTTTCTCAACGGCGAGCGGTGTTTTACCCACGGCCATCTTTGTTCTGTTTCCGACCCGAAACAGATGGGTATCGACCGCAATGGTCGCATGTCCAAAGGCGATATTCAAGACCACATTGGCGGTCTTTCGGCCCACGCCGGCCAGCGTCTCGAGATCTTCGCGGTTTTCGGGAAGGATGCCGCCAAAATCCTTGACGAGCCTTTCTGCCGCCTTGATGACATTTTTGGCCTTGGTGTTAAACAGGCCGATTGTTTTGATATGGTCTTTCAGGCGTTCTTCCCCTAAATCCAGCATATCCTGCGGGGTTGAAACGATCTTGAATAATGCCTTTGTGGCTTTATTGACGCCAACATCCGTGGCCTGTGCTGATAAAGCCACGGCGACCAGCAGGGTGTAGGGGTTGGTATAATCAAGCTCGCCTTTCGGCTCAGGGTCACGTTCCTGAAGCCGACGGAAAAATTCCCATACATCCTTTTTCTTCATTCTTTGGGAAGCCCCAAGACATCTGCCATATCATAAAAGCCCGGCTTTTGTTTCGCGGCCCAGATCGCGGCTTTCACCGCCCCGCGGGCGAAGATTACCCGGTCGCCGGCCTTATGGCTCAGTTCGATACGTTCATCATCGGCATTAAAGCTCACCACATGTTCACCGGCCACATTGCCGCCGCGCAAGACGGCAAAGCCAATGTCGCCGCGTTTTCGCGCGCCCGTGATGCCGTCGCGATTTTTATCGGCCACCTGATCAAGGTCAACGGCCCGGCCTTTTGCGGCTTCCATGCCAAGGCTTAAGGCCGTGCCGGATGGGGCGTCCACCTTATGCCGGTGATGCATTTCAAGGATTTCAATATCATAATCCGCATCCAGCATACGGGCGGCCTTGCGGGTCAGATAAAACAGTAAATTAACCCCAAGTGAAAAGTTGGACGCATAAACCACGGCCACGGATTTTGCGGCCCTATGCAAGGATTTTTCGTCTTCTGCTGTCATGCCCGTGGTGCCGATAATATGAATGGTGCCGTATTTCGCCGCATGGTTTGCATGCAGAACTGTTGCGGTTGGACAGGTGAAATCAATGATCACATCGGAATTTTTGAAGAGGGTTTCCGCATCGGGGGTAATTTTAAGATCGGTATCAAGACCGCTTGCCGGATGCCGGATGGCTTGACCGATATATTGGCTGTCATGGCGTTCTGTGCCGCCGGATAACAGGGCGGCTTCGTGATCAAGGATGGCCCCGACCAGCATTTGCCCCATACGTCCGCCGCAGCCAACAACGCCTATTTTTATTCTGGTCATGATATTCTCCCTATGCATTACCCCTTTGTAAACAATTAGAGGTCATATGGAAAGCCACGCAACAGGAAAATTTACTTTTCGTGTTTTTTGATGTCATCTTCCTCAAACAGGGCGCGGTAGGACGCGCCCTCAAGGTCATCATATTGGCCAGACCGCATGCTCCAGAGGAAACCGGCAAGACCCACAAGCCCCAGAAACAAAGCGATAGGGATAAGAAAAAGAAGGCCTTCCATTATTTGCGCCTCATTTTTTCAGGAGAGAATAGCGGGATCAGGTTAAGCCGGAACGCATTGGCGGTAACCACCATGGAAGAACCTGACATGGCCAGGGCGCATATGAGCGGGGTTAAAAATCCGGCGGCGGCAAAAGGTATGGCAACCAGATTATAAACGGCGGCAAGGCCAAAATTGCTAAAGACCAGTTTTCGGCTGGATTTTGATATCTGATAGGCGCGGACAACAGAAGACAGCGTCTGCGATTGAAATATGAAGTCGGCGGCATTCTGGCTGACATCTGCGGCGGTTGAGGGGGAGATGGACACATAGGCCGCGCTGAGCGCCGGGGCATCATTCAGCCCGTCACCGACCATCAAAATCTTCTTGCCCTGCGCTTTAAGTTCTTCCAGACGATCGATTTTATCCTGCGGTTTGGCCCCGCCGTGGTAATTGCTTATGCCAAGCTCCCTGGCGACATCCTTGACCACATCCACCCGGTCGCCGGACAACAGCAAGACCTCGAAGCCCTTTTTCTGGAACCAGTTCACCACTTGGACAGCATCTTTGCGCAAGCGATCCTGAAAAGTAAAAAGGACGGGTGCCTGATCGCCGGCTTTCAGCCAAAGTTCGCTATAGCGGTTATTATGCTGAACATCGGCGCCGACGCGGCACCACTCACGGTTCCCAAGGCGGACTTCCGTGCCATTGATGGTGGCTTTCAGGCCCATACCCGGTTCTTCATGAAGCGGGCTGGAGGTTGCGATGGTGGGAATGTCGCGCTCCTGACAGGCCGCAATTAACGCCCGGCATAACGGGTGGCTGGAGCCCTTGGCCAGACTGGCGGCCAGTTCAAGCATGGCAGGATCAAGACTGCTCCCATCTGATATTTCCGGCTGGCCCAGCGTTAAGGTGCCGGTTTTGTCAAAGGCGACCACATCAATCTCGGCAAGCCGTTCAAGCCCGTCCGGCGCCTTGACCAATATACCGTTTTTAAACAGGCGGCTCGCGGCAATAACCTGTACCACAGGCACGGCAAGCCCCAACGCGCAGGGGCAGGTGATGATCAAAACCGCAATGGCCGTGATCAGGGACATCTGCCAGCCAACATCACCAAAGGCCATCCAGCCGATAAAGGTGAGCAGCGCCAGCAGATGAACGGCGGGGGCATAAATCTGGGCCGCTTTGTCGGCGAGCCGGACATATTTGGCCCGGCCTTGCTCGGCAATTTCCATCAGACCGATAATCTCATCCAGCAGGGTTTTGCCGGAAAGCGCCGTGACGCGGATATCAAGGGCGCCGCTAATATTCATGGTGCCGGCAAAGACCTTGTCGTCAAGGCCCGCTGATACGGGCAGGGTTTCGCCGGTAACAAGACTGGTGTCGACTTCGGAGATGCCGCGAATGATCACCCCGTCCACGGGGATGCGTTCCCCCGGCGCAACCCGAACAACCATCCCTGTGCGCAGCATATCAATGACGCAGCTCTCGCTATCGCCTGTTTCTGTGACGATGGTGGCCTTGCCCGGACGATAGCTCATCAGGTTATGGGCGGTGGCCCGGGCATGGTTGCGCATTTTCCGATCGAGATAACGCCCAATCAACAGGAAAAACAGCAGCATCATGGCCGCATCATAATAAGTGTCGCCGGTGCGCATAATCGTCTGCATGACGCTCAAGCCTAAAGACAGAATTACGGCCAGAGAAATTGGCACATCCATATTAAGCGTGCGGGCTTTAACGGCGGCCCAGGCAGATTTATAAAAAGGCATTCCCGCGATGGCAGCGGCGGGCAGGGCAATCAGGGCAGACATCCAATGGAAAAACCCGCGTGTTTCATGGCCCATATCCGTCCCGGCCCATTCGGAAACGGAAAACAGCATGATGTTCATCATGGCAAATCCGGCGATCGCCATACAGATCAGCAGCCATCGTCCCTCTTTGTCATCCGAGGCTTCAGAAGGGCTGTCTTTAAACATATATCCTTTAAAACCCAATTCTTTCAGGGTATCGATGACCTCATCATTATTGGCGGCGGTATCCGGGTTGTTACCGGCCCATTCCACCGCCAGCCGCTGGGTGGTGAGATTCAGGCGGGCATTTTTTATGATGGATTTTTTTTGTAATCTGCCTTCTATTTTCCGAATGCATGAGGGACAGCTCAAACCTTCCACCACGAAATGCTCCAAAGGCACGGCGTTGCCCGCAAATGCCTTCCTCGAGTCTAGAGATGTCATCATGTTTCCTTTGATGCCGCCGCTACCGATATTTTTTGTTTGAGCTTATATAGGTCGCCATTCGGTCGCTTTACAAGAATTTCCACATTCCACTGCCCGGCAAGTGGCAGGGACAGAGGGGCCGTGTATAGATTATCACGGCTTTTGGTCAGGATGACTTCCTGATCATAGATGTTGGTTACAGCGCGGGTTATCAGAGCCGAAACCCTGGCCGGCGGCAAATCATTTTCCGGCCAGATAACCTCTATATCCAACCGGCCGGTTTTGCCGGATTCTGCTGTGATCATTTCGGGAAAATGCCGTAAATAAATTTCCCAGCCAGATTCCGCTTGCTTTGCCGCAGCGGTGATTTGGTCGTTATAATGGATACCCTTGCGGTAAGAATTTTCCGTTTCAAGCCCGCCCCAGGTGCCCAGCGCAAAAGAGGCCATAATGCCATTGACGGTAAAGACAACCAGAAAAAACCCGACAATCCACATCAAGGCTTTTTTACCCGTAAATTTCCGGGTATTTTGAGATTTATTCTCAGAGGTCATTTTTTTGGTCCTTTGAAACTGGTTATATTTTCACTCATACTGTCGCTGTCAAGGTCTTTGGCTGTGATGGTGACACTGATGCTGTCATTTGTTAAATCTTCTTTGGGTACGGTCAGATAGACTTTTACCGACCTGAGCCGGTCGCGGCCCACTTCTATCACAGGCAGGCCTTCGGGGGTTTTTTCCTGAATGCCGACGACATTCATTTTATAATGTTTCAGCCCGGAAACACTCAGGGAAAACTTTCGAATATCATGGGATTTGTTTAATATTTTGATGGTATAGCCATTGCGGATATCGCCGGACGACAATTGAACAAACAAGGGATTTCGATCCCGCAGAATATTCACATCAAGGTCGGCCCTGTTCATCAGACCATAAAATATTCCGCCGCCCACAATGATGATGAGCAGGGTATAGAATAAAGTTCGCGGCCGAATGATCTGGATTTTCTCCGGCTCATTATTGGCGCGCCGCTCAAAATTGGCCAGACTGTCATAGGCGATCAATCCTTTTGGCCGACCAATTTTCTCCATAACTTCGTCACAGGCATCAATGCATAAAGAACATTGAATACATTCAAGTTGCAATCCGTCCCGAATATCAATGCCCATGGGGCAAACCACCACACATTGCCGGCATTGTACGCAATCGCCCCGGCCTTCCCAGCTATCGCCTTTTTTGTGAGGGGCGCGCGGCTCCCCCCTGTCTTCTTTATACATGACGGCAAGGGTGTCATTATCCATCATAACCCCCTGAATACGGGGCCAGGGACACATATAGGTGCAGACCTGTTCGCGGGCGAACCCGCCCAGAATATAGGTGGTAAAGGTGAGCAGAGCAATCCAGAAATAGGTGGTGAGCGGCGCGTCAAAGGCGATAAGTTCGGCCATTAACGTCGGGGCATCATTCATATAAAAAACCCATGCCCCCCCCGTGAGAACGGAAATGACAAGCCAGATGATATGTTTTATGGCTCGTTTTGCGAATTTGGACCAGGACAAAGGGGCTTTGTCCAGCTTGATGCGGGCATTACGCTCGCCTTCTACGAAACGTTCCACCACTAGAAACAGGTCAACCCAGACGGTCTGCGGGCAGGTATAGCCGCACCATATGCGCCCTGCGGTACTGGTCACAAGAAAAAGCATAATCGCGGCCAATATCAACAGGCCGGTGATATAATAGACTTCCTGAGGCCATATCTCGATAAAGAAAAAATAGAAACGGCTGTTGGCGATATCGACCAGAATAGCCTGATCCGGAATTTCCGGCCCCCGATCCCATCTGATCCAGGGGGAGAGATAATAGATGCCCAGTGTGACAATCATCACCCACCATTTAATGGTCCGAAAAGTTCCCTTGGCACGCTTGGGATGGATTTTTTTCTGGGCGGCGTATAACGAGCGGTATTCCGACTTGTTTACGGCGTCAACAGCCGCGCGTTCGACATCGGCGTGGGGCACGATTGGCGGCGCGGCCTGTTGGGGAGGTTCAGAATCTTGCGGCTTTTTGGCCATAATGGTCATACCCTGTTTTTATCAGATAATCATTCCGGCCCTGGCCTGCCTCCCCGCAGGGACAGCGCCGGAATATTTTCGTATTTTAAATCACTCACCCCCGCCCAGGGTGTGAATATAAACGGCAAGGGCCTTGATCGTTGCCGGATCAAGCCGCCCCGCCCATGAGGGCATAACCCCTTTGCGACTATAAGAAATGGTGGAGATCAAACTTTGCTGATCGTCCCCGAAAAGCCATATGCTGTCGGCCAGATTAGGCGCGCCAAATTCTTTGTTTCCGGTCGCATCTTCGCCGTGGCAGGCCGCGCAATTCTCCTGATATATTTCCAATGATCCCGCTGGTGCGGTTACAGATTTATCGGACAAGGCGGTGACATAGGCGGCCACATCTTTTATCTGGCCTTCGTCCAGAAATTCATCAGTCAAAAATGCCGGCATATCGCTGAGGCGGGTGTCCTCATGTACGCCGCGAATACCCACTGTAATGGTTTCATGAATTTCATCCAGAGAGCCGCCCCAGAGCCAGTCATCATCATTCAGGTTCGGATAGCCCTTGGCACCTGATGCGCCCGAGCCATGGCAGCCCGCGCAATTGTCGCCGAATACAGCCTTGCCGGAAGCCATCGAAAACTCTAGTAAATCCTGATTATTTTCAATGGTTTCAAGGTCTGCCGATAAAAGCCTCTCGGCATAAATCTTGCGGGCTTCCTTCGCTTCATTTAATTGCGCGGCGACCACATCACGCTGGGAATAGCCTAAAACGCCTTTGGTATAGTCACTGACCAATGGCCATGCGGGCATGGCAATCCAGTATCCGACGGCCCAGATAATTGTGGCGTATAACGTCCATAACCACCAGCGCGGCATCGGGGTGTCTAATTCTTTAACGCCGTCCCACTCGTGGCCTGTTGTATAGGTGTCGGTAATCTCATCATATTCTGGTTCATTTGACATATATTATTCCTTATCCGTCCCTTATTCGTCATCTAGGGGGCGATTGGCCGCCTCGGAGAATGTTTCATTGTTGGCTGGCCACAGGGCATATATAATAGCCGTAACGAACATGCCGAAGAGAAACAGAAGCCCCCAGGTTTCGGCAAAATTAGCAACTTCCAGATGTGTCATTATCTTATTCCTACCGGTTATTTTCTTTGGCATTATAGATTGAAAAATCAACCAGAGTGCCGAGCATCTGCATATAGGCAATCAAGGCATCTAATTCGCTGATTTTATTCGGATTGCCGTCAAAGTCACGAACTTGCGCCGTGGGATAACGTTCCATGAAGGCGTCATAGCCGTCAGAATATTCATCAAGCTGTGCTTTCAAGTCCGCGCTGGCATAGGTGATTTGCGCTTCGCTGTAAGGTACGCCGACCATCTGATTGGCTTTCAGGTCATAGCTGATCAAATTGAAATCCAGATCGGCTTTTGCCAGAAAAGGATAGCCGGGCATGATCGATTCAGGCACAACGGCCCTTGGATCATTCATATGTTCCCGATGCCACTCGTCTGAATATTTATTGCCCACGCGGGCAAGATCAGGGCCGGTTCTTTTTGATCCCCATTGGAAGGGGTGGTCATACATGCTTTCGGCGGCCAAGGAATAATGGCCATATCTTTCCACTTCATCCCGGGTCGAACGGATCATCTGGGAATGGCAATTGTAGCAGCCTTCGCGGATATAGACATTGCGGCCCGCCAGTTCCAATGGTGTATAGGGCCGCACGCCTTTTACTTTTTCTATGGTGTTTTCCAGATAGAACAGCGGGGCTATTTCCACCAGACCACCAATAGAAACCGTGATTAAAATACCAACCAGAAGAATGATAGGGTTTTTCTCAAATATGGCATGTGAGAATGACATTTTCTTTTTTGGTTTCTTTTCTAATGACATTATTATTTTCCTTATTCGTTCTGGTGGCTTATTCAGCAGGGACAGTTTTGACGTCTGCCTCTGATGTTTCTGATGTCTCTGCCTCTGATGTCTCTGGCACAGCGTCGCCTTCGCCGCGCACTGTTCTCCAGAGGTTATAGGCCATGATCAGGCTGCCGATAACGAACATTAATCCTCCGACGGCCCGGATGATATTGGGGATAAATTTGGCGGCAACCGTTTCCACAAAGGAATATTCCAAAAACCCAAGCGCATCATAAGAACGCCACATCAGGCCTTCCATAATGCCAGATACCCACATGGAACAGATGTAAAGTACAATGCCGATCGTTGATATCCAGAAATGCATATTCACCAACTTCAGGGAATAAAGACCTTTGCGTTTCCAGAGCCACGGGAACAGGCAATAGAGCGCGCCAAAGCTGATATAAGCAACCCAGCCAAGAGCGCCGGAATGGACATGACCCACGGTCCAGTCGGTATAATGGCTAAGGCCATTCACAGCTTTAATGGACATTAAAGGCCCTTCAAAAGTGCTCATGCCATAAAAGGCAAGGGAAACAACCATCATCTTCAGAACCGGATCGGTGCGTAATTTATCCCATGCCCCGCTCAAGGTCATCAAGCCATTGATCATACCCCCCCAGGATGGCATCCATAGAATGATGGAGAACGTCATGCCCAAAGTCTGCGCCCAATCCGGCAGGGCTGTATAATGAAGGTGATGCGGGCCGGCCCAGATATAGAGAAAAATCAATGACCAGAAATGAATGATGGACAAACGGTATGAATATATCGGGCGTTCGGCGCGTTTTGGGACAAAATAATACATGATGCCCAGAAAGCCTGCGGTCAGAAAGAAACCAACGGCATTATGGCCGTACCACCATTGGGTCAAGGCCCCCTGAACGCCGGCGAATAGCGAATAGCTTTTTGGCTCGACAAAGGAGATCGGCATGGACATATTATTGACCAGATGCAACACGGCAACGGTGGCAATGAAAGCAAGGTAAAACCAGTTTGCCACAAAAATATGCGGCTCTTGCCGGCGGCGTAGTGTGATAAGAAAAACCAGCAGGTAGGCGACCCAGACGATGGTCAGCCAAATGTCAACATACCATTCCGGTTCAGCATATTCTTTGCCCTGGGTGATGCCAAGAACATAACCTGTGGCCGCAAGAACGATGAACAGCTGATAGCCCCAGAAAACAAACCATGGGGCAATTTCTCCGGCCAGTCTGGCCTTGCTGGTTCTTTGCACCACATAAAATGACGTGGCAATCAATACATTACCGCCAAAGGCAAAAACCACAGCAGAGGTATGCAGGGGCCGCAGGCGCCCGAAATTGGTCCATTCAAGATCAAAGTTCAAGGCCGGAAAGGCCAGCTGCCAGGCAATGATATCCCCAACCAGAAAACCGATAACGCCCCAAAAGACGGCGGCAATAGCCCCGGCCTTGATCACCCCGTCATTGTAAAAAACACCAGCCGGTGATTTCTCGGCCGCTATCCTGCCATTGTCGCGGCTCCCGAATTTTATAACCGCAAAGATGCCAAGGGCAAAGGCAAGCATCATGATGTATCCATGGAACGCCATGGGTGCTGAGCTAGTTTTGGCCACGATGAAAACGGCCATCAAAACACCGATGCCGAGGCTCAGAGAGGTTAATCCTTTTGCCAGACTATTGACGGTTGGGGGGGCGCTGAGGTTTGTCATTTTTATAACCTGAATTTTAAATGTTGAATATTCTTTCTGCTCAATAACCTGATGTCAATTTGCATGTTACTAAATATATTGAGCAATTATATTTATTTTAAATTGAACGCTTAAGCTATTCATATCGACCAATCATTGATGCAGGTCAACTATAATTCACAATTTCTGTTCTGTAAAAAGAAACTTTGTGGTTTTTATATTGAAAAACAAAGAGAGAATCGCTTGAGGGTGTGAAATTTAAGGGCTATGGTAAATCTGAAGTTTCGAGGCTTTATCCTAGGATATTTAACAGGGAAAATAATAAAGTGACATATGAAACCATTAAAAAGATTTGCAGCTTAAATATTTTATCAACCCGAATCCACATAGCGCTTCGGGCCGCTTTAAGTTTGAGTGTCATAAGCCTGGCAGCCTGTGATGGGGGCGATAGCCCCGCCCGGCAAGTCCATGAAAACATCCTCACCCTGGATAGTCATGTGGATATTTCTTCTGATTATACTTATAAGCCCGCTTTTGATCCGGGAAAATTGACGGACATGAAAGTCGATATCCCCAAAATGACAGCGGGCGGTTTGGACGCGGCCTTTTTTGTGGTTTATGTGGGCCAAACCGCGCGAACAGAAGAAAATTACGCGATTGTCAAACAGGATGCCCTGCGCAAGTTTGACGGAATTCACCGGATGACCGATGAACTTTATCCTGATCAAATCGGATTGGCTTACAGCCCGGCTGAGGTAAGGCATATATATAAAGAGGGTAAAAAGGTCGCCATTATCGGCATAGAAAATGGCTATGCCATTGGCCGGGATATTGCGCTGGTCGAAGATTATTATAACCGGGGTGCCCGCTATATGACCTTGGCCCATAATGGACATAACGACATATGTGACAGCGCCCAACCCAAGGAAAAACTGGGCGATATGCCGGCAGAGCATGGGGGGGTCAGTGAGTTTGGCACGCAGGTCATCGGTGAAATGAACCGGCTTGGCATGATGGTGGATATTTCGCATGTGTCAGTGGATTGTATGACGCAGGCGGCCACTATATCCAAGGCACCGGTCATTGCGTCTCACTCCGGGGTTCGGGCCCTGGCCGATCATCCGCGCAATCTGACGGACGCGCAGATGACATTGCTGGCGCAAGGGGGTGGTGTGATACAGTTGGTGGCCTATTCGGGTTTTCTGAAAATTGACCCGGCGCGAAGCAAGGCTATTGATGATCTCTTGGAATCTGTTGCTGAGCGTCATGGGTTTTCTTCGGATGATTATGAAAATATCGAGCAAACAGAGGAATGGCAAAAGGGCCGACAAGAAATTGATGAGAAATTTCCCTTGGCCACGGTCAAGGATTTTATCGACCATATTGATTATGCCGTAAGGCTTATCGGCATCGATCACGTGGGCATAAGCTCTGATTTCGATGGCGGGGGAGAAATTATTGGCTGGAAGGATGCTTCGGAAAGTTTGAATATCACCCGCGAGCTTATGGCCCGAGGATATTCACAAGATGATATTGCCAAAATATGGGGCGAGAATCTGCTCCGGGTCTGGGATGATGTAAACCGTGTGGCGGTTAAGTTAAAAACGGCCAGGATACCTAAATGAGCCGCGTTGGCATGATCACTATAGGGGGAAGGGGTTTTTCTTAAAATGAGTAAATTTTTATGCAATTCTTTACAGGATTTTCATATGTCATCGGTAAAGTTGGGTCAAGTAGAGTGATTAGCAAGTATGATTATTCTGTGACAATGGCAAACCGCCGGTAACAGCGGGACGCAAAGCCTCTGGTCCTTATTATAGTGTTTGTAAGGGATAGCAGGGTTACCGTAAGGAGAAGATTTATGGCGCATTCAGAAAAAATGAACAATACAACACGGCTTTCAAATAATTTTGAATATAAAAAAGAGCTGGCTTTCCAGCTTGTGAAACGCTTTGGCATGACGGCTGCCCGGCAGACATGCATAGAAAATAAATGGGATGAGGTCTTAAAGGCGGTTGATTCTGTCAGGGCCCATTAACATTTTTTAATAAGCCTCACTTCTTAATTCTATCAGTCTCGCTTTTTAATCCAATAAGCTCGGCTGTTTGAATAGGGCGTTTCTCTTGAGGATATGCCTCTTGGGTTCATATCTGTTGATGGGCCTGATTTTTATTGTCGCCTCACAGCCTGACCGACTCAAGTTATGTCATTAACCATGAATTTATTTCAAATTCCGGGGCTGAACGGCATATATCTTTTGCTAAATTCAATAAAACCTCAGAAAATATCCCGGCAAGGAAATTCATATTTTTTTGTAACCGGTCAGTAACATTGGTTACCTAAACCAAAGTAATAATTTGATTTTTCACTTTGGTGTAATGTTATTTCATAATGGAATGTCGATAAATTTTCTTGTCAAGGTAAAGTTTTTTTAATTTTGACTCTAAGGAGGTCTTGTAAAGCACAAGGAAATTAGGATAGTGTGCCTACAGTCTAGCTATTCGGATTCTATAATTTTGAATATTAGGATTGGGACGGACAGGGAAATCGTTTGCATGAATGCACCAATAATAATCCTTACCTTTGAGTAGGGAACGCATTTAGCTTACGAAAATGTAAAGCAGTAAAATACTCTGAGGGGAGTAATGTAAAGATGAAGAAAAGAATATTGAGCATAAAGAGTAATATCTTTGTTTCGCTATCCTGTTTTTATCATCAATTATCCTTACCTGCTCTTCGTATATTACTTACCAAATTAAATGGTAAAAACTTTAACAACTCACTTAAAAAAGCTGTAGGAAGAAGAATGAATATGCATCGAGTTAGAACAGCCGTTCTTTCCGCCGTTGCTGCCACCTCCCTTGTATGGGGCGCAGGTAGCGCGGGTGCCACTGATTTGAATGAAATTCTGGAAGTTGGAATAAAAGCAAACCAGATGGCACAACAATCACAAGAAAAAATCAACAAAACAGTTGATCAAACCGATAAAATTGTCGGTGATTACAAGGCGGTTCTGAGGACTGTTGAAGGATTGCGCGTTTATAATGCACAGCTTCAGCGTCAGATCGACCTTCAAGTGGTTGAAATGGGAAAATTAAGTAATTCCATTAAAGGTGTGACGTATATCAAGCGTCAAATTACGCCATTGATGATGGATATGGTCGCAGCCCTGGGTGATTTTATTGAATATGATCTTCCTATCAAGCGTGAAGAACGCCTTGCGGGCATTGAACGCCTCAGAGAATTGATGGATAATCCAAATGTGGATGCGTCTGAAAAATTCCGCAGCGTATTTGAATTATATCAGATCGAAAGTGAATATGGACGCGCGGTTCAGGCCTATACCGATAGAATTGTTGTCGGCGGTAATGAGCTGGAAGTTGACATGCTTCATGTTGGTCGTATTGCGCTTGTGTATCAAACCCGTGACGGCAAACAATCCGGCATGTGGGATGTTGAAACCGGTTCATGGATTGAACTTGAAGAATCTTATCGTAAGCCTATTAAGAACGCATTGGCCGTGGCAAATAAACAGGCCGCTGCTGATACCCTCCTGAGGTTACCGCTTACAGCACCGATTGCTGGTAAAATGGAGACAGCACAATGAGAAAATTTATTAATGTAGTAATTGCTGTTGCCATAATGGGTTTCGGAGCAGGCTTTTCGTCTTCTGCCTATGCACAAGCAGCGCCAGAAGTCAAAAATCTTGATGAGTTGCTGGAGCTGGTAAGGCAGGGCGCTTATAAACAGAATCAGGAAAACAAGCGTCGTGAGAGAGAGTTTATTCAGCAAAAATCCAAGCAGCAGTCTCTATTGGCTGGCGCGCGGAATGACCAAAAAAGAGAAGAGCGTCGCTCTGATCGTTTGGAAGCTGAGTTTAAAGCGAACGAAGGCAAGATCAGCAAGCTGGAAGAAGAACTGTCCCATGAATTGGGCGCATTGAAAGAGCTTTTCGGTGTTCTTCAGCAGGTTTCCGGTGACACCAAGGCGGTTTTCAGGGATTCAATTATCTCTGCCCAGTTCCCCGGCCGCGAAGCTTATCTGGACGAACTTATTGCCAAGGCATCCAGTTCCGAGCTGCCAACCATTGAAGAAATTGGACGTCTTTGGTTTGAGGTACAGCGCGAAATGACTGAATCAGGCAAAATTGTCAAATTCGTCAGAGATGTGCAATTTCCAAACGGTGAAATTGTTAATAAGGAAATCGTTCGTGTTGGGACATTTAATCTGGTTTCCGACGGTAAATACCTGGAATGGCGTTCTAAATACCAGAATGTTTCCGAATTGCCGCGCCAGCCACAATCACGTTTCCTAGAAACGGCTCAGGGTTTACAAGATGCAGAGTCAGGCGTTGTGCCATTTGCACTTGACGTCTCACGCGGCGCTATTTTGAGCTTGCTCATTCAAGATCCGAGCATTAAAGAGCGTATTGATCAGGGCGGTATCATTGGTTATATCATCATTTATGGCTTGGGACCTCTCAGCCTGTTGCTGATTATTTTTTCCGGTCTGAGACTGGTGGTTACGCGCGGTAAGGTTAAAGCGCAAATCCGCAGTGATGTGCCGAATGACAATAATCCTCTGGGCCGCGTTCTGGGTGTTTATGACCCGGACAAGGCTGTTGATGTTGAAACGCTTGAGCTAAAACTTGATGAAGCAATTCTGAAAGAAATTCCGGCCCTTGAACGCTTCTTGACCATGATTAAGGTGATCGCCGCGATTTCACCGCTCATGGGTCTTCTTGGAACCGTTACCGGTATGATCAACACCTTCCAGTCCATGACATTATTTGGTACGGGTGATCCGAAGCTTATGGCGGGTGGTATTTCACAAGCACTTGTCACGACTGTTTTGGGTATTGTGGTGGCCTTGCCAACATTGTTCCTGCATTCAATCGTTGCCGGATGGAGTAAGGATATCGTCCATACTCTTGAAGAGCAGAGTGCGGGCATTATTGCCGTCCATGCGGAACAGGGTCAAAAAGGAGCCTGATCATGTATGAGCTGATAGATTTGTTTGAAACTGTTCGTGACTTCATGGAGAAGGGGGGCCCTGTCCTGAATGCGATCTTCATCATTATCTTTCTGCTCTGGGCTTTGGTGTTCGAACGGATGATGTATTTCAAAACCGGACACCGTAAACAGGTGAATGAGGTTATGGCAAGCTGGGAGGCCCGCGCTGAGCGGACTTCCTGGCATGCCCACCAAATTCGCCGGGCCATGATCAGTCAGGTGACCATGGATTTGAGAAGTAATATGCCGCTGATTAAGACATTAGTGGCTATTGCCCCCCTTATGGGGCTTCTTGGAACCGTATGGGGTATGATTGAGGTTTTCGATGTAATGGCAATCCTTGGCAGTAGTAACGTAAAGGCCATGGCGGCCGGTGTTTCTAAGGCCACAATTCCGACGATGGCCGGAATGGTCGGCGCACTTTCCGGTGTGTTCGCCTCTTCCTACCTGGAAGGCCGGATGAATAAGGAAGCCGAATTGCTTGAAGACCACTTAACCAAAGACCATTGAGAGAGTAAATATGCGTAGACACGCTTCAAAAACCAGTGACGGAGATGCAGAAATTGATATGACACCGATGCTTGACATCGTGTTCATCATGCTGATCTTCTTCATCGTTACCGCCTCCTTCCTTAAGGAAGCCGGTATCGAAATTAATCGCCCCGATGCTTCCACTGCGGTGAAAGCGGACAAGGCAAATATAATGATCGCCATAAGTGACAAAGACGAAGTCTGGATGGAAAAACGCCGGGTTGATGTGCGAGCTGTTCGGGCCAATGTTGAACGGCTGCGTGCGGAAAATCCTGAAGGGTCTGTCGTGATCCAGGCGGATGTTGATTCAAGGTCTGGCGTTGTGATGGAAGTCGTTGATGCTGTCCGCAAGGCCGGCGTTCAGGACTATGTAGTGGCGACAACAGAACAATGATTGCACGTTATATATTAGCAACCACATTCGCCCTCCTGGTTACCTTTGCGTTATTTTGGGGCATGCAAGCCCTTATCGCCACCGGGGAAAACCCGACAGACGGCAGCATTCAAGGCCGCAAGGTAGAGATAGGCGAAGTGCGGCAAGCTCAAGACCTTGAGCAGAAGATCCGCAAACCCGACAAGCCCGAGGACGCAGAAACGCCCCCGGACACACCCGAAATGGATATGGATACCAATGTTGATAACGTCAATACCGGTATTGAAATTGGTATGGCCCCTGTTGCCGCTGTCGTTAGTGTCGGCGGAACGGGGGGATTTGCCGCCAGCGACGGTGATTATCTGCCCATTGTGAAAGTGGCGCCGATTTATCCACGAAGAGCGGCAGAACGTGGCCTTTCCGGTTATGTGATTGTGGAATTCACGGTTACCAAACTGGGGACCGTGGTTGATGCCAAGGTCATCGAAAGCACCAATTCAGTATTTAACCGTGCGGCCCTAAAAGCGGCATTGAAGTTTAAATATAAACCCAAAGTGGTTGACGGTGAACCGATCGATGTGGCCGGCGTATTGCATAAGATCAGTTTTGAGATGGAAGATAAATAGAGGAGCTAGCGTATGAATAAATTTACCAAAATTACCAGGTCCCTCGTATCCGCAACGGCATTATGCGGGGTAATGGCATTCGCCATGGCTCTGCCTGGTGTTGTCGGCATCTCGGGTCAGGCACAGGCGGCGACCAAGAAAGAAGACCGCAAATTTGAAGATAGAAAAACGCGCAGGACTCCGGCCCTGAGTGAAAAAATCTACAAGGTTCTTGGTAAAGCACAGGAATGTGCCGACCTTAATGACTATCCTTGTGCCTTGCAGGTTCTTGAAGATGGTCTTGGCCATAAACTCGAAAAGCTGAATAGTTATGAGCGGGCCCAATATTATAATTTCAAGGGCTTTCTATTCTATAGTCAGGAAAAATACAATGAGGCTTTAAAGGCTTATGAGAATGTGCTGCGTCAGGAAAATCTTCCTGCCGCCATGGAGGATACCACGGTTTATACCATGGCTCAGCTTTATTTCATCAAGGAGGACTATAAGAATTCCATCAAGATGATGTTGCGCTGGCTTGAATATCAGCCGGCGCCGACGGCCCAGCCGTTGATATTGCTGGCACAGGCCTATTATTCTCTTGGGACGGTTGAGGGTATTTCACCGGCAGCCTCTGCGGAGTATTTTAATAAGGCGATCCCGTTAATCCTGCAAGCGATTGATCTGTATAAAGCATCAGACAAGCAACCAAAAGAGAATTGGTATCTGTTGCTTCGGGTGATGTATTTTGAGATGAAGCAAAATCAGAAGGTTGTCGATATTCTGGAATTATTGGTCAACACATGGCCGAAGAAGGAATATTGGTTGCAGCTTGCCGGCATGTACGGCGAAATGAGCTCTGATGCCAAGACTGAAGAAGAGAGGCTATATCTGGAGAAAAAGCAACTGGCAACCTATGAAACGGCCTATCGTCAAGGTTATCTTGAAAAGGGCAGTGAACTTGTCAATATGTCCCAGCTTTATATGTATCACGAAGCGCCTTACTGGGCTTCTGATGTGATCGCAAAAGGGATTAAGACCGGTATAATAGAAAAGACCAAGAAAAATTATGAGAGTCTTGCCCAGGCCCGGATTAATGCTCAGGATATGCGCCAATCGTTAGAGCCATTACGCATTGCTGCGGAAATGTCCGATGATGGCGAACTTTATAAAAAGCTGGGTCAGGTTTATATGCAGCTTGACGATTATAAAAACGGGGCAAAATATTTTGGGCTGGCGCTTAAAAAAGGCGGATTAAAGCGTCCTGATTCCGTTGCGATCTATAAAGGCATGTGCCATTTCAATCTGGGCGAACTTGATGACGCCAAAAAATCTTTTGAAATGGCGACTAAAGACAAAAGAAGTCGTAAGCAGGCCAAAAAATGGATTGCTTATTTGAGTAAGGAAAAAGAGCGTTTGAAGCAGATCAAAGAATTTCTTGGTTAATTACCGGGATATTTATCTTTCTGCTTGTGATAAAGCTGTTTGAAATTGATATGGAAGCAGGGCGAAAGGATTTTCGTCCTGTTTTTTTATGACTATATTTATTCAGAGGGCTTGTGTGTTTTTTTATACTACACTATCGTAGTTACCTCTGTGAAAGGGCGACGCTGCTTTCTTTGGCCAGAGAGGCTGACCAGAGATCGCCAAGAATTTGCTATGAATTTCAGGATGGGAAACGCGGGGTAGTTTATGACGTTACTTACACATATATTAATTGCTGCGACCTATGCACTCATCGCTGTTTTGGTGGCTTTTGCGCTTCCTCTCCAATTTGAATCGGTCGACAAAACATCGGCCCAGATCATTGGGGCAATATTATTCTTCATTGGGGTGCAGTTTCACACAATGTATATCTGGCGGTTTGGTAAAGAAGACACGGTAAACCGGTTGCTGGCTCTTCATCAGGACTATCAGGTCAGCCTTGATAAGCTGGAAGAGAATAAAGCCGAGCTGGCGGCGCTGCGTGAAAAAATATATAAAGTTGACAACAGGCAGAATACAGAAATAATTTCTGAAATGCATGTCTTGCAGACGTTGCTAAATCAAGTCATAGAGAAGTCTGGAGAGTCTCTGGAGAAAAGAGCTAAAGGGGATAAAAAATCGAAAAAAAGCCCGGGTTCCGGTGATGAAAAACGACAGGCGGATTTGAAGAAAATCGACCGCAGCGATGGGGAGGTGCTGAATATCATGCATCATGCGTTGGAGGGCAACAGAGTAGATCTTTATCTTCAGCCGATTGTGGCGCTGCCTTCCCGGCGGGTTGTCCATTATGAATCTTATAGCCGCGTGCGGGATGACAGCGATAATGTTATTTTTCCATCGCAATACCTGAAATTGGCCGAGGATAGTGGATTGGTCGGCACATTGGATAAC
Source organism: Emcibacter sp. (assembly GCA_026982375.1). GTDB lineage: Bacteria > Pseudomonadota > Alphaproteobacteria > Sphingomonadales > Emcibacteraceae > Paremcibacter. Next base: position 25,995 of record JALSHF010000024.1, read on the forward strand.
TTATTACTTTTCAGATGTATTCAGGTTATTCGTCGGCTTGGCCCTCGGCGGCCAGACCTTCGGTTCTTTTGTAATATTTCTTCGGTATCTTTAAATGACAAGGAATTTTTCCCGCAATTCATCGACTTTATGTTGGAAAATAATGAGCTATCAGACCGGTTGGTTTTCGAATTTTCACAAAAAGACGTTATGCGTCAATCGCCATCAGTCGGTCGTAGTCTGGCCACCTTGGGACGGCGGGGGTTTCGTTTCTCAATGGATCAAATCATTGACCTGAATATGGATCTGGCCGATCTTTCCTCCCGATATTTCCGTTATGTCAAAATTGGGGCTTCACTGGTGCTTGACCAAGAGGCCGATATACATCCTGACGATTTAAAGGAAGCCTTCAGCCGTTATGACCTTGATTTGATCATTGAGAAGATTGAAAGTGACCAAACCATCATTGATGTATTGGATTATGGCATGGATTATGGTCAGGGTTTCTTGTTTGGTGAGCCGCGCCTCAGCAGTGATACACGTCTGGATCTATAGAAATTTTTTGCCGGGCTTCTAAAGAAAATCAAGCCACGAACCGATTAAAGTTAAGTGGCTTAATAGCGCGGTATTCAAGCGTAGAATATTCTAGGAAAATAACGCGTCAATATCTGATTGTGTGGTATTTTCCGACAGTTTCGGGCTTAGTCCGGCTTTGGAGTCTTCTTCATAGGCTATTGGTTTCGGCGGCGACATTTTAGCCTTCTTCTCGGCGATAGCCTGCTCTTTTTTTAATTTGGCCTGTTCGATCAGATTTGGTTCGGCTTTTACCGGCTCAGGGTCTTTTTTGACAGTCTCTACTGCTGGTGCGGCCTTAGCTTCTGGCACCGCCTCAACTATTTCCACTGTAGGCTGCTCAGGTTTAACTTCTGGTTCAGGTTTAGCTTCTGGCTTTGTTTCAACTTCTGGCGTTTCGTCCGCTTGCCCGTCAAACATAAAGTCAATATCATCTGCGCTGGCTATTTCGTCTGCTGCGGCTATCGGTTCCTGAATTTCAGGGATAACGGTTGCCGGCTCCGGCGGAATTTCGTCCGCATCATTAATTTCGATTTCGATCTCTGGTTCAGCGCCTGCGGCGATTTCTGCGGTGCCATTCAAGAGACTGTCAATTTCACTTTGATCAATTCCTTCCCCATCCAGAGCTGGCCCGTTCAGCAACGCGGCATCTTCATCAATCTCTTCTTCTTTATTGATTTCCTGATTTTCTTGCGGCTTGTCCATGACGCCCAGAATATTTATCAATTTGGAGACACGATCTTCCACATGCTGCAAGGTGCTGACGACTTTACTTATTCTTTGGCCGGTTATATCCTGAAAGGAACAGGCCTCAAATATTTGCATAACAGAATCATTCACGGTCGTCGTATAGGCCTCCAGGTCGCTCGGGTCGGCTTCCATGATCTGTTCGGCTGATTCCATAATAGTATTGGTCGCGCTTTCGGTTTGCTGGACAATCGCCTCGAGCTCCAGCCCCGCGCGGGGGATACCCACTGTATCGCTATTTTCAGGTGATAATGACGAAATCTCTATTCGCGCATCATCAATATAATCCGCCAAAGACTGACATTCCGCATATATGGTCAGATCAATAGACTTGAAATAGCTTTCAAGGGATCGCATTAATACTTCTGTCAGCGCCGCCACGTCCGGTAAAGATACGGACTGATGGTCGCCCGCACGCAATCTGTCCACCAAAGGACCGATATGATCTGGCAAGAGACCTGATGCCATTAGAATTCTCCGAGTACGGCGGACAATTTTTGTTTAAGAGTTGCCGCATTAAAGGGTTTGACGATATAATTATTCACGCCGGCTTTCTTGGCGGCAATCACATTCTCGGTTTTAGATTCTGCGGTGACCATAATGAAGGGGGTTTTCTTAAGGAGATCATCAGAACGAACTTCTTTTAACAATTCGTATCCTGTCATAGGTTCCATATTCCAGTCTGAGATGATGATTCCATAACCCTTGCCGCGCATTTTATTGAGGGCCTCTGACCCGTCGCTGGCTTCATCAACATTATTGAAACCCAACTGTTTCAAAAGATTGCGGATTATTCGCAACATGGTTTTATAATCATCCACGATGAGGATGGGCATTGCTTTGTCTACAGCCATAATTTTCCCGTTCACATATTAATAACTTTGATTCCAGCCAAGGGAATATTCTCTATTCCTTGTGCGTATTTAAATAAGCTAACGTAATTCCTTAAAAAAAGGGTTAATATGAAATAGCTTATATATTTTTTTATTTGCTTTATTGTTTCAGGGGTATTAGGCACAGAAGCTTAAATATCCGGGTGGAAAAAAGGGTGAAATATGTCAGACGTAAGTGCAGCCTGCTTTGATGAACTTTCCGTGGGCCAATTATATAAGACGACCAATATCGTAAGCGATGAGGATATTGTAAAATTTTCCGAGGTAACGGGCGATGTTAATCCGATACATTTGGACGAAGATTATGCCAAGGCTTCTATTTTTGGTGAGAGAATAGCGCATGGAATGATTTCAGCCGGCTATATTTCGGCCATATTTGGCACGAAGTTTCCCGGGGCAGGCAGCATTTATTTATCACAAAGTTTAAAATTCAAGGCCCCGGTCAAAATTGGTGCTACGGTTGAAACAACCGTGACCATTATTGATCTGAATGAAAAAAGAAAATTTGTTACGCTTAAATGCGAATGTAAAGTTGGCGACGTAAGCGTGCTCACAGGGGAAGCCCTGCTTAAAGTTCCAATAAAACAAGAGTTATAGAATAGAATGAAAATATTCAGACATCATGAAGGGCTTTCTGATGACGTAAAGGGCGGCGTTATTGTGCTGGGCAATTTTGATGGTTTCCATAAAGGACATCAAGCTGTTGTCGGGCGGGCATGGAAACTGGCCCGTGAAAGGGAAATGAGCCTGTCTGTTCTGGTGGTTGAGCCTCACCCCCGTCGTTTTTTTAATCCCGCGCAAGAAGATTTCCGTTTGACATCCTTTAGATCCAAGGCCCATTTGCTGGAAGATTTTGGTGTGGACAGGCTTTTTGTCTTACCATTTAATAATGATCTGGCGCAAATGCCGGCGCAGGATTTTGTCACAGAAATTTTACTTAAGAATTTGGGCATTAAACATATCTTTGCGGGTTATGATTACCATTTTGGTGCGGGGCGCGGCGGCAATGCCCAAACATTGCAAGACATGAGCCTTGAACAAAAATTTGACGTGACAATTGTTGAAAAAATCATGGAAGGCGATCATATCTATTCCTCCACCAATATTCGCGATTCCCTTCGCGCTGGCGACGTGCGAACTGCGGCAGACCAGCTTGGCCATTGGTGGCATGTGGAAGGCCATGTGCTGCGCGGTGATCAGCGCGGCAGGACCATAAATTTTCCGACGGCCAATCTGTCCATGACGGACTATATCAAACCAAAACGCGGGGTTTACGCGGTGCGGGTGATCATTGATGGGCCAGAGTCAGGAGCAGAGTCAGGAGCAGATTCAGAAAAGCTCAAGGGCGTATGGCACGGGGTGGCTAATATGGGAAACAGGCCTACTTTTGGCAAGGATGACCTGATGCTAGAGGCTCATATTTTTGATTTTGATACCGATATTTACGGACGGCCCATAAGGGTGGAATTCGTCGATTATATCCGGCCTGAGCAAAAATTTGACGGTTTGGATAGTTTGAGAGAACAGATTGAAAAAGATTGCCTGATCGCGAAAAAAATACTGTCTGATTCGCAAAATCAACGGGCGGCGATCCCCATTCCCCGGGCGCAAGGGTTTCTTTAGGTTTATTTATATACAAAATGCTCGACAATAGAGGTCTGTAATTGCTACAAAGTAGCAGTTTTTCGCCCTTAATTTATAAGATTCAAAATGACAATAGATTATAAATCAACATTATTCCTGCCCAAGACGGATTTCCCCATGAAAGGCAACCTGCCGGCCCGAGAGCCGGACTGGCTCGCGAAATGGGAAAAAATGGATATTTACGGCCAGCTGCGCGCCAAAGGTCAGAATAATCCGGATAAATTTATCCTCCATGATGGCCCGCCCTATGCCAACGGCAATATTCATATTGGCCATGCCATGAATAAAACCCTCAAAGATGTTATCATTCGCTCGCAGCAGATGTCCGGCAAGGATGCCCCGTATGTGCCGGGCTGGGATTGTCATGGGTTGCCCATTGAATGGATGATCGAAAAGCAATATCAAAAGAAAAAAATAAAAAAGGACGATGTTGACCCCATCGAGTTCCGTCAGGAATGCCGGAATTTTGCTGCCAAATGGGTTGACGTGCAGCGTGAAGAATTTAAAAGACTGGGCATCTTTGGCGATTGGGACAAGCCGTATCTGACCATGAATTTTGACAGCGAGGCTCAAATCACGCGGGAATTGCAAAAATTCCTGATGAACGGCGATCTGTATCGTGGCTCGAAACCGATCATGTGGTCGGTCATTGAAAAAACCGCCCTTGCCGAGGCCGAGATTGAATATCAGGATCATACGTCCCACATGATTGATGTGGGTTTTGAGGTGGTCAAATCATCGGTAAGTGATCTTGTCGGGGCGAAAATTGTTATTTGGACCACAACGCCCTGGACTATTCCGGGCAATCGGGGGATCGCTTATGGCAAAGATATTGATTATCTGTTGTTCGAGGTTCTGGCCGTCAATGAAGCCAGCCGCGTGGCCGTGGGCAGTAAAATATCAACCTGTGATGTGTTGAAAGACGCGTTGCTGGGCCGCGCGGGCATTATGGAAATTAAAGAATTGAGCCATTTCAAGGGTGCGGATCTGATGGGCACAATATGCCATCATCCGTGGCATGATACCGGCTATGATTTTGATATCCCTGTTATCGAAGGCTTCCATGTGACGACCGAGGCGGGTACGGGTTACGTTCATATTGCGCCCGGCCATGGCCAAGAGGATTTCGAAGTTGGCAAGGCGGCGGGCCTTCCTGTGCCTTTCACGGTGGATGACGGCGGCCTTTATTATGACAGTGTCCCCATGTTTGCGGGCGAACATGTTTATAAAGTCCATGATCATGTTTGCGAAGAGCTTGAAAAAGTGGCCGCGCTTCTGGCGCGGGATACCCTTATCCATAGTTATCCCCATAGCTGGCGTTCCAAAGCCCCGCTGATTTTCCGCAATACGCCGCAATGGTTTATCTCCATGGATAATAATGGTCTGCGGGATAAGGCTGTGGCCGAAATTGACAAGGTGCGCTGGGTGCCGGAAAATGCAAAAAACCGTATGATGGCGATGGTTTCGGATCGTCCGGACTGGCTCTTGTCCCGCCAGCGCGCCTGGGGCGTTCCCATCACAGTCTTTTTTCACAAGGAAACCGGCGAATTGTTAAAGGATGATGCGGTTAATGAACGTATTGCCACGGCCATAGAGGCCGAAGGCGCGGATGCGTGGTATGGCTGTGATCCTCAGGAATTCCTCGGC
>JALSHF010000025.1 GCA_026982375.1 Emcibacter sp.
TATCAGAAAATCAAGCGCACGGTATATGGTTGGTGGCGCGACCCTTTTTTTACCTGAAATAGTTAACATATCCAGAAGTTCATAGGCGGTAACCGGGGCATGGCCTTCCCAAACCAGTTCTAGGACCTTACGGCGCAGCGGCGTAAAACGGGTGTCACGCGCGGCGCATATATCACGTGCCATATTAAGCGCGCTCTCAATACATTTGTCATGATCATGAATATCTGTCGACATTATTATTTTTTCTTTTTTGTGATATGTTATATCTTCCCTACCAAAGTAATATTGGCCTGAATATAAGAAATTTACAAGCCCTGTTGAACGAGAAGCACATGAAAAATCAAACTTTTATTCCCATTCCGGAAGAAATCATCACAAAAACGCTGGCTGAGCTGACATTTTCATCCCAAGGTTTGTCGCAGGACCTCATTCCCGCCATTGCCCAGCAATATGACAGCGGTGAAATATTAATGATGGCCTGGATGAATGCGGATGCTGTGCGCGAGACCCTCCACAGCGGCGTTGTCTGCTATTGGTCCCGATCTCGAAATGCCCTGTGGCGTAAAGGGGAAACATCCGGTCAAATCCAGACACTCAAAAATTTCCGTTATGATTGCGACCGGGACACTCTTCTTCTTCTTGTGGATCAAAAAGGCGTCGCCTGCCACACAGGCCGCCGCAACTGTTTCTTCTATGAAACAACATCAAGCGGCATCAAGAATATTCATGAAGTGGAAATCGACCCTGAGGATCTTTATCCTAAATAAAAATGAGGCCTAATCTCCTATTGACGCGATCCGCCCTGCAAGGTTACGCTGGCGTATCTTAAACCCGCGAGGACGTATCAGTTGCATAAAGATATAACCAGACAATTTTCAGAAATCGCTGTCGATAAAATCGACTATTTCAGGCGCAACCCGCTGGGGTTCTTTATCTCCACAATGATGGCCGGCGCTTATGTGGGCATCGGACTTATCCTGATCATGACACTTGGCAATGAGGCCGACCCCTCCTCGCGAAAATTGATCATGGGCTGTTTTTTTGGCATTACCTTAACCCTGATTATCTTTGCCGGTGCCGAACTTTTCTCTGGTCACACCATGTATATGACTTTTGGATTCTTCTATAAAAAAGTCAGCGCATTCACTGTAATCAAAGATTGGATTATTTGCTGGTACGGCAATCTGTTGGGCGCATTGATGCTGTCAATATTATTTGTCGCGGGCGGGGGCGGTGGCTGGCTTGATGATCCCTCCAGCCTTATTCATGTCACGGCAAGCGACAAAATGAACAGCAGTATTATTCAGTTGCTGGCCCGGTCAATCATTTGTAACTGGCTCATTTGCCTTGCCATATGGATGTCTGCAAAAACCGATAATGACACGGCCAAATGCATCCTGATATTCTGGTGCCTGTTTGCCTTTGTCGCTGCGGGTTTTGAACATGGCATTGCCAATATGACAGTTTTCACCATTTCGATGCTTGGCAACCATCCCGATAGCGTAACGCTAATGGGCGGGGTCTATAATCTGGCCTGGGTATCGGTGGGCAATATTATCGGGGGAGCAGGCTTCATTGGCGTCGCTTATTATCTGACCTCTAACGCCCTGTTCGGCCCAAAGGAATAGGCGCAAATAATCCTTGCCGGGGACCGTTTACAGCGGCGGTATCATGGTGCCATAATTTGACCACTTTCCAGCCTTAAAAGCGAAAAATAAACAATTTTATGTAGGCTGGATTAAAAATGCAACCGGCTTATCTTCATAGAATCTTTACGAATATTAAATACGTATATTAATATACATCAGGTTAGTGTTTTTAACAGGAATAGACATTAAATACCAAATAATGTGGAAAATGGGTCAGGGCATTTGAATATAACAAGCCGCATATCAAAAGATCCGGTTATGTGGATAACAATATCCACATTATGTTTGATGATAATACATTTCATATATCAACCCGATATATTCTCGCGAATTGGTGTTGAAAAAATCCATAAATTTGAATCAGGTATTTTCTTTCAGCAGGATATTGATGGGGTTACGGTCAGAACTTTCTTGCCGCAAGAAAATAACAGACAAAAAATTATCCGTGAAACCATGAATTCCGGAAATCTGGCCTATTCAACCAATGAAGAAGAGCTGGGCCGCCAAGCCATATGGTCGGGAACAGGCACGAACAGTATCCATTACAACGCCATATTATCTATTTCCGCCGTAGAATATCAAATTGATCGAAATTTAACCATCGATTCGGATCTTCCAGAAGAAATAAAACGTTTTCTGGACCCTACCGATGCCATACCTACAGACCACCCGGAAATTCACGCTCTCTGGCAGAGCATCAGCCCGCCAAACAACCGTCTTCTCATGCCTGTTATTAAATCAATTTACGACTATACCTATAATGAGATTGAAAGCGCACCTTTTAAAGGATTTACCGATGCCCTTACGGCTTTGCGGCTTAAACAGGCAAGTTGTAACGGCAAGAGCCGGCTTTTTGTATCCCTTGCCAGACAGAATGGCATCCCTGCCAGACTTATTGGCGGTATCATATTAGATGTCGGCAGGAAGAAAACCTCTCACCAATGGGTTGAAGTTTATATTCAGGGCCATTGGGTGCCTTTTGACCCAACCAATGGGCATTTTGCCAGGATCCCTGATCATTACATGCAGCTTTATATTGGTGACAAGGCCCTTTTTTCTCACACCAGAAATATAAATTTTGATTATTATTTTTCCGGGAAAGCGGAACGCATTCCGTCTGCCTTGGTACAATCCGCTTTAGAAGATGCTCAAACACCGAATGGCATCAATGCGATAGCCGCTCTGGCGATATCAGGAATGACGGATGGAACGGCGCGGATTTTTCTTTTGTTTCCTTTCTGTACCCTTGTGATAGCTTTTCTGCGCAATGTGGTCGGGCTGCGAACGCTGGGCGTATTTGTGCCCATGTTGATCGCGGCAGCATGTGTTTATACCGGCCTTCTTATTGGCCTGTCCATGTTTGTAGCGGTATTATTCTTTGCCTTCCTCAGCCATTGGTACCTTGAAAAACTGAACATGCTTAAGGTCCCAAGACTTGCTGCGACCATCACGATTTGTACGATATTGATCGTCGGCCTTATTATCGCACTGGATATCCGCCAACCCTTGCAACTGGGTATGTTGTCGCTGTTTCCCATCGTTATTATTTCTTTTCTGGCTGAACGCATACATGAATTGGCGGCAGAGCATGACTGGCTGGAGATGACCGTGAATGCTTTGGGGTCATTGATCTCCATCGTGCTTTGTTATGCGACTTTTACCTCCCTTGCCCTGCAAAGTATTTTCGCAGTGGCTCCGGAACTTCTGCTTCTGGTATTGGCCCTGTTGATTTATATCGGTCGTTGGCCGGGCATTCGACTTGTGGAGTATTTCAGATTTCGCAAAATTATCGGAATGGGGGAAATTTTAGGAATCAATAATAGAAATCTTAATTTCATCAATCCGAAGAACAGTAAAGAACTCCTTGAACTTGCCATAGATAAGTTACGCACGAAAGATGCGCTGACTAACCTGAATATTCCCACCACAGAAACCATTATAAAATGTGAAAATCAACGTGATATACCAGCATTTCTGGCAGTGTTGAAAAAAATGGACAGCGGCGTTATCAAACCTAATCGGGGGTCAAAAGGCAAAGGTATCATGGTGATTACCGGCCGGGACAATGATAATTTTGTTACCGCTGGCGGAAAAGTCAAAACGATTGAAGATTTACGCAGCCTTCTTATAGAAATACTGACCGGCGCCTATTCGCAAGATGGCAATCTGGACATAGCCTATCTGGAGCCGCTCGTTATTCAATATGGTTCTATCAACAAACTTGCCAGTTTGGGGCTCGCCGATATTCGCATTATTCTGCATGAGGGCGAGCCTGTAAGTGCCATGCTGAGACTGCCAACACAAGAATCCGGTGGCAAGGCCAACCTGCACCAAGGGGCCATAGGGCTCAGTATTGATCTGAAAACCGGCAAGGCCACCAACGCCGCCTTCAAGGGCAAGCCCATCACGGCACACCCAGACACGAATGCTGAATTAATCGGCTTTAAAGTCCCATACTGGTCACAGATAATGAAGATTTCTTTAAACTGCTTTGACGCAGTACCGCTGGGTTATCTCGGGGTTGATATATGTATCGACCATGTCAGGGGGCCGCTGGTCCTGGAAGTGAATGGACGCCCCGGTCTGGAAATTCAAAATGTACGAAATAAAGGGTTGAAAAATGAGTTGGCACAAGCTGGCCAGGAGGGCTGATTCGTCTGATATAATATCGGCCCCGGTCCTGATGCTCATCGCATTGGGGGTCATTGGCGTTATAGGCTGGCAAGAAATACATCTTATGAATCAGCAGCGCAAGCCTATCCAGATCACGATTGATCTGGAACGGGATGACATCACAGAAATTGATGTTAAAAATAATATTTCTGACGTCGTCAAGTTGGCTGTCACGGCCTTTATCGCTGAATTTAGTGAAAATACAATCAACGAAACAACCATACAAACCTCACCCTATTTTATGGAGATGGAAGACAGTAACAAAGAAAAATTCATATCCTTCACCGGGCAGGAACTGGCCCGCCAACACCGGTTTGACGAAGCCGTTGGCATTCTTGGTTTGCTGCCTGTCACGCGTCTCATAGAGAATGGCGGGGCTTTTGCCTATGGTTTATCATTATCCAGAATAGACCGTGATAAAGAGGCATTGGAAATATATGAAGCCCATTACAAAGCCTATCCGGAACATCAGGCAAATGCCATCAATTACGGCCTTATACTTGCGCGATTTGACCAGCATGAAGAAGCCATAAAAATACTGGAGCATGCTGCGCGTATTTCCAGCGGCAGCCGCCGGGGAAAGGCATTGTCTGCTCAGGCAACCGCCATGACCGTCCTCAATCGGTATGAAGAGGCCATTGGTCTATTCAAGCGGTCAATAGAATATCGCCCGGGATACAGTAATACCTGGCGCAAATTGGCCGGTGCCTATCAAAAATCACCCTCCGCTTCTCAGCAGGATATAATTTCCACCTATACCAGGGCCGCTGCCCTTGCACCAAAACGATACGAGGCCACATATGACCTGGCAAATTATCTTTTTTCAGTAGGTCGCTTCAGAGAGGCCATCCCCTTTTATGTGAAAGCACACAGCCTGGCCAAGGATCGTTTTGACATCATGTTCAACAGGGCATTGAACCTGCATATCTCCGGACGGCCATCCAGCAGCAAACGCATTATTCGTGCCCTTGTTAAACAAGGTATTTCTCGCAAACAAAAAACGCAGACAGCTCTTTTACTGGCCATCATTAAAAGAGATCAAAAAAATATTAAACCCCTTAGGTTAAAACTTGAAAAATTTCAAGATAGAAACAAACCCAAAAACCAATATTTATTATTTCTGGCGGCCCTGGAAGAAAAAAAATACAAAAAAGCAAGAGCAATTCTGGAAAAGACGTCAAGAGAATCTGTATTTCTTCTGCCTATGAACTATGCTATTGGCCGTACATTCTACGCTCAGAAAAAATATAACGAAACTTTTAAAATATTTAGAGCCATCAGCCAGGAAAGTACAAGTAGCGCATTATTCCGATATGACTATTCAAGATCACTGGTTAAAGTTGGCAATATTGATGAGGCTCTGTCAGAGGCCGCCGAAGCTTATAGGCTAGAGCCTAAAAGCAAAAGAATATCCCTGGAATATAGCAAACAGCTTTTGAGCCATGGCCTGCCCGGGAATGCCTCTGCCGTTCTTGAAAACCTCATTGAAATTTACCCTAACTACAGCCGGGCCTTGCTGCAATTAGCCGAAATATATACCGCAACAGGCGATAACTCCAGTGCCCTGGCACAATTAAAGCGGGCCCTTGAATTAGACAGCAAGGATATAGAAGTCGCCCTGAAATTAATTCAGGCCCAT
>JALSHF010000026.1 GCA_026982375.1 Emcibacter sp.
AAGCAAATTGAAACTGGCGAGGTGACATTAATTCCGCAGCTTGACCCGCAAATACACATTAAAAGCGACATCCCCTATAAAGCGAGCAATGGCTGGGCGATTGAAGTGTCAAATTGGAGCGGGCAATTTAGCGGGATTACAGAGATTATACTCCCAAACGGCGACGTTTTGGACGTGGATTTTCTCGACACACATATGCAAAATGTTTGCCTGTATTTTCCTGACCCGGAAGTGGAGTGGCGAGCCTATAAAATGAAGAAGACGATAATCGGATATATTTATCGCCCCATGGATAAGTTGAAGTTTTTCCAAAATTGCAGTGCTGGACAAATCATCTCAAAAGCAGATGATAATCCGCCCTGGATTATCGTTTTCCACAGCCTAGATGACACATTGGCAGCAAACTGGCCGGGCCGGCTTTGGCGCGCAGAAGTGCTGGGCGCATTAGAGCCGCAAGATCATACAGGGAACTATACACGCTGTATTTCTGTGAAAATCATCAAGGAGGTGAAAACTGAAATTCTCTTTGGTGAATTTGGGTCAAAAATAGAAGAAATTTTGCATTTTGCGTCTACACTTCAGCTCCAGACCGCCCAACACCTCGCAAACTCAATGCATGAGGATGCCAAAAGCATTACGTCAGAAGGCTGGCACCGCTGGATAAAAACAAACGGCTCTGTTGACCGCAACCCTAACGATGACTTGAGCGGGGTAGTCGCCATAGGAGGCAACGCTCGAAAATCTCCTATCGGACACGGCTTATCACTTGTACACCGCAGTGTTAGCGAAGCGGCCAAACGCGACATGGGGGAAGCGGCTTTTGAAGAGGATGATAAAGGTATCTGGCTCATACGACCTTGGTCTGATGCCGCTGGCGTTCTCATGGAAGCCGCGTGGGCTTTTGGTGCGCCTGACTTATTTAATCAGGTGGAAATAGATACTCTTTTAAAGGGCTGGAACCAAAGAGAGAACCAATAAAATGAAGAAGACGATAATTGGATATATTTATTGCCCCATAGATGAATTGGGACTTTTCCAAAATTGTAGTGCTGGGCAGGTCATCTCAAAGGCAGATGATAATCCGCCTTGGATTATAGTTGATCACAGCTTGGGTGATGTGGTCGTCGCAAAATGGCCGGGCAGGCTTTGGCGTGCGCAGGTGTGCGGCGCATTAGAACCGCAAGGTCACACAGGGAATTACACGCGATGTGTTTCTGTAAAAATAATCAAGGAGGTGGAAATTGAAATTCTCTTTGGTGAATTTGGGTCAAAAATAGAAAAAATTCTGCGATTTGCGTCTACGCTTCAACTGCCTACTGCCGAGCGCCTTGCAGCCCAAAGGCATGAAGATGTCAAAGGTATCATATCTAAAGGCTGGCATCGTTGGATGAAAAAAAATGGCATTGCGGATGAGGCAGCTGATGAGAACATGGATGGGATTCTTATGGTTGGTAACGGCGCCCATACCTCACCCATTGGCCATGGCTTAGCTCTTGTCCATAGCGGTGTATGGGAGTCTGCTCAACGTGAAATAGGGGGTGAAGCTTTTGAGGTGGGTGAAGACGATATTTGGTTAAAGCCGCCATGGTCGAATGCAGTCAGTGCTTTGATGGAGGCGGCTTGGGCTTTGGGTGCGCCGGAGTTCTTTAGCTCGGCGGAAATTGAAATTTTGTTAGAGAGTTGGAACCAGAGAGAGCGCCTCTAAGATTTAGTAAAGTGGCCAGATTAGGAAGGAGGATGTGTAAAAATGATTATGAAGAATAGCGATGTGGTTTTTGATGAGAACTTGGAATTTTATACACCTATTGGTGAAACCAGTAAGGAGATTTGTATTGTATTATCGGATGATTTAAATGCATCAGAAGAGGCGTTGACCGATAAATATAAATCGCAAATATCTGGATTTATAAATGATTATTCAAAATGGTATGAAAAGGCACTTATTGTCATAAAGGCATGGTCTGAAAAAAAATATAATATCACATCTGAGGGCAATAATATACAATTGATAAATATTTTCATCCTGTTTGAACAAGGTGAAAGCGAACTTTACGGATTAGAGTTTGGCATTGATTTCGACATTGAACACGGGTGTGGTTTGAAAATTACCACGGATGATTATCACATTATAGAAATCGGGAATGCCGATATTGCCTTTTGTTAAATCAGCAAAACTCTACCGCACGGCATAGTTAGGGAAAGCCCATGAACAATAATTATTTGAACAAGATATTTTGAAAGAGAATCAATGATGAAACCATATTTAGACAAAGCGCCGGGGGGTATATTTTTCATCCCTTTATTCTTGCCTGGTGGGATAAAAGATAATTTGAAAAGTTATTACCGATACAAATTCCAGACGGACGAGCAATATGCTTTTGGACGGTTGATTGATAGTACGCAATCTAGTGGGGATTTGGTCGAGATATTCAACTATGTTGGCCCTGTTCCGCAAACGCCCGATGAAATTTTAGGCTCCGGTCTCATGTTTGATCCGCTGCATGTGTCAATGGGGTTTGCCAAAAAAAGATGGCGGTTGGTTTTTGAAAACCGCGACTATGACCGTGGTCAAGATTCCAATTATGCCAATATCAACTTTCTTTTGGGCGATTATGAAAACCCGATTTTATGGACGGGCGGCAAAGAAATGGGGGGCATATCCCCGAGCAAAAGTAAGGCCTATAATCATTGGCGCATCTATCCACCAACCCAGCTAGAACAGAAAATCAAAGATCATTTGGCGGGCGTATAAATAAAAGGAAGAAACATGGTTACACCAAATAAAGGCTCTACATTCGCGCAACTTGTCAAGGCTAAATTGCCCATAGGCATGGCGTTGCCCGATGAGTTTTCAGAGCTATTTGATTGGATAGAAAACAATGGCGGAACAAGCTCATATCCTGACGGGCGGAAATATGCCGTTATTGAGCCGTCGCAAATAAACAGGCAAGGCGGTTCCAGCATATGTTTTCAAGAGCCATATGATAATCACTGGATGTGTCCGGCTGATACCAATCCTAAGGAAGCTATGCGGTTGCGGCCTTTTCTGCGCACTGGGGGTGATGGCTCTTGCGCGGCCTTTTGGCTAGACGATCAAGGTGTGCAAAGAATTGTACATATAGGTTCTGGCTCTGGGTCTATTATTATCGGAATTTGGGTCGAAACGCCGCTGGATTTACTAAAATTATTAGCCGTGGGGTATGAGGAACTTTGCTGGGAGGAAAGCTACGACCAAAAGCCAATTGACGCCTGTTATGAGCCGGGTAATTTTTCCAAGCCAAGCCTATATCGCGCTTGGCTCTCAGATAAATACGGCATTACAATCCCCAATACCGCAGCAGAAATTGTCAATGATATGTCAAAAATGGGAGAGCCATCTGATGACCCGTTTTGCATATGGGCCGCATCTCTCAATGATAGGGGATAGTACCCTAACAAAAGTAAGGCTTATAGTCATTGGATTGTCCACGCACCAACCCAGCAGAAAAGAAAATCAGAAACCATGTTCAATTCAGATAAGCTAAACACCATACTCAAGGCGGAACTCGGCCATGGTAATCACATTGTCGAAAACTCCCATTGGCCGCCAAAATGTGTGAAGCTAGTTATTCTAGAGAACAAATTTAGCCGTCGGTACGACGATCAAACCTTGGAATTTGCAGAAATAAATGACCCGCATTATTGGTTTGCTGAATACCGAACTAAAGACGGCAGCGAGATGCTTGCTTGCAAAGCAAAGGAATATGTGAACATCGTTCCAAATGATAAATTCGGTTTTGACACATGCGAAAACTTAGCGCGGGCAAGTGATGCGCAGGTTAATGTACACATGCTTGACCTATTGGAATGGCTTGCCGATATGAACTGGCCTGTTGCAGCGCCGGTCTTGGAGCGTTTAAAAACTATGGGGGATGATTTGATCGAGCCTGTGCGCACTATATTAAACGGCCATGATTTAATCTGGAAATATTGGATGTTGGCAGCCCTTCTGCCAGCGACACAGCCCAGTATTATCGGCGCGCTAAAACCCGAAATTCGACGTTTTATAGACAATCCCAGCCCAAAAGATATTGAAGAAGAACTTCATATTGTTGCGCGGGAATGTTTGGAACACCATAGAGAACAGGAATAAAATCATGACGAAATTTATCTTAACAGTACTTTCCTATCTTCCTTGGACGATTGTATCATTACTGTCGGGCGTTGTTTATATACGCTTGCTTTTGGGGCCGAACCCTGTGCCGCAGAAAGGGTTTTGGGGGCTGTTGCACATGTTTTTTAAACTCGGCATGTTGCGGACCGGTCTAGTCCTTGGCGCTGTGCTCGCACTGGCGTTTATATTGGCCGATGTGTTTTTCCTAAAACAAAAACTCGGTCACGGATTACAAGCCACAGCCCTTCGCCTGCTCTGCCTTTTCGGAATTGGGATATTTATCGCAATCACGCATTATATTTTAGAAAAAGTCATCGACGTGATCTAGGGTCTGAGCCTAGGTTAAGCGCGAGTTTTGCTTGCGGCGATTGATAGTCTTTTTGTCACCAATTGACCCACCATGCATCACCATCAAACTGGTCCCATTTCAATTCAAACCCGTGGCAATATATGTCCCATTCAGACCAGCCTAATCTATGATAACCTTTAAGCGTATAACACGTAACGCCTTCATCACGTTTTGATATAGAGGCCTCCAAAATTTCATTACCCAGAGGCTGAGTGGGTTCAGGATGGAGTGCAAATGTCTTTTTATCGTCGTTAAAAATTCTTGCATTTTCTGAAATGATGGTTTTGAAGGTCAAAATGCAGGGTTTTATACTTGCGCCCGCCCCATGCGTATTTGCAGAATGTTCAGCACGAAGGTTAGCAAAAGCGAGAAATATATTTATGTTCCCGTCATGATGCTCTATCTTTTCTATCTCGCTGTCATGCAGATCGATAAGTTCAAATTCTTTTTTAGTACGGTATTTCATTTCCTGATTTCTTATGCATTTCAAAATAAATGTGGGGCTGCCCCAAGAAAATTAGAAACTATTTAGCGGGCGTATGGAATTGAAACAGCTGGTAGTATCAGAGGTGTGCCCTATTGGGATACCCGGCGGAACCGCCGGGTATCCTTGTAAAAAGATGTGGATTAAAACTTACTCCTCCACACGCAAGCCGAGTGCCTTAGAAGCAGCCTATGCAGCTTCCGCAAATCTTCTGGAAATGGATAGCGTTATTGAACGCATTTAGCCACTTTCATAGCTTGTTCTGGCTTTAGGCCGGTCATGGCAGCTGTGATTTTTTCCTGATTCCCCAAGTCTGATACGCTAATTCCAATTGATTTATAAAAATCAACATAGCAGCCACACTGTGCAGCCGTCATGCTGACTTCGCAAGCTTTCATAAAATCGGCCTTTGAGTAGCCTTTGGTGGTGCTTTTGTTGCCGCTTACAGTGGCCTCAATCTTGCCTTTGGATTTGTCAGTTTTTGCGCCAGCATCATCTTTGCCGCCGCAAGCCGCTAAGGAAATGACTGCAAGACCCATAGCTGCTAATGTTATAATTTTTTTCATAGTGTAATCTTTCATTGTTAATTTTCGTTGTTATAGTGCGATATGCACAATTGCCCCAGTTAACACTTCAATAAAATGTCTATGTGTTAACCATAACAGATTATGTTTAAAGGCAGATTGTGTTGAAATTATGCCAACATTTGATGATCGCACATACTTTTTATTGTCCTGTTATGACCGGAACAAATGCAAAGCCGCCCTTTGAATATTGGGAGACGAATCTGCACTAAATTGATAAGATGATATAAGCCCTTGATACATCAAATGACGCTTTTGGCGGGGAGCAGTTAGCTGAACGGTTTAGCAAAACGTGACAGCCTACCGCCAACGGCGCGGCTCTAAACATCCCAATCATCAGGCCACCAGTCTGTGACCTTGGTGCGTTCAGGTAGGGCG
>JALSHF010000027.1 GCA_026982375.1 Emcibacter sp.
CCGTGATCAGATCAAACAATTTCAGAATCAGGGCGTGGGTCATTACCCGGTCTGTATGGCAAAAACCCAATATAGCTTCTCAACCGACCCCAATCTGAAAGGCAATCCAAAGGATCATGTGGTGCCAATCCGCGAAGTGCGCCTGTCCAACGGGGCCGAGTTCCTGCTGGTGGTCTGCGGCGACATCATGACCATGCCCGGCCTCCCCCGCACCCCCGCCGCCAATAGTATCGAGGTGGACAAAGACGGATTGGTTCAGGGATTGTTTTAGAAAAAATCAAGCACATATGCCCGTACTATATTGGATGTTCCCTTAACCAGTTCGCGGCCATTTTAACCGCTGCTTTAATTTGATCTTCGCTCATCATCCTCCCAATTTTTTCCTTGTTTTTCACGGCCGCATATTCTCCGTTTTCGGCGGCTATATTAAACCACATATAGGCTAATTTAAGGTCTTTTCTAACAGCATTTCCGTTAGCATACATAGTCCCTAAATTATTTTGCGATCGGGCGGATCCCTGTTCTGCCGCCATATGAAACCAGTAAAGGGCCTCCTTGTTGCTCTTTACAATAAAATCACCCTTTAAATATGACATAGCAAGAAATGTCTGTGCCGGCCTATGGCCCTTTTTTGCAGATTTAGTCATCCAGTATAGATAGTTATCCTCATTTTTTGGCGTTCCATATCCATGATAATATATGTAAGCGAGGTTATGCTGAGCCATAATATCAGACTGTTTAGCAGCTTTTTCCAACCAAATTTTTGCTCGCTGATAATCTTTGGGGCGGCCTTCACCCTGCAAATACATATAACCCAAATTCGATTGGGCGCGCACGTGATTTTTTTTCGCCGCAAACGTCAACCATTTTAAAGCTTCATCATATTTTGGTTCTATTCCCTTACCTTTACGATAAAATATACCTAGGTTGGCTTGAGAATCAACATTCCCGAAAGCGGCCGCCTTCTTAGTCCAGAACAAGCCTTTTTCATAATTTTTAAGAACACCGTCTCCTTCTAAATACATTGCACCAATAGATGCCGTTGCTTTTCTGTGTCCTTTATTAGCGGCTTTTTCAAATAATCGTGCTGCGGAGACATAGTTTTGACCTACATTTTCGCCAAAATAATACATATTCCCAAGTTTATACATAGCGTTAGCATTGCCATAATCGGAAGCTTTGGTCAGCCATTCAATAACCTGCTCAACATCCTTTTCCACAAACAGTCCTATTTCATACATGATGCTAAGATAATATTGCGCATAATGATTACCCTGTGCCGCTGCCTTGGAAAACCAGTCAAATGCTTTGGAAAAATCCTGAGGGACAGATTCAGCATTATAATACATTACCCCCATATACAATTGGGCGTTGCTGTCTCCATTATGGGCGGCGATTTGATACCACTTCAAGGATGCAGCTTCATCTTTATGAAGCAGCCCTTTCCCTTCCTTATACATCCTCGCAAGATAAAATTGTGCCAGCGCGTGATTGTTTTCGGCCGCCAGCTTAAGCCATTTGAAAGCCTCATTATAATTTTTGGTTATATATTTGCCGCTATAATATATTTGTCCAACAAGGAATTGTGCGGTTTCATGCCCATTTTCAGCCGCACGTCGAAACCATTTGACGGCTTCTAACCGATCTTTTGGGACATTATGCCCATTGAAATACATGACACCTAAGCTAAATTGCCCACCAGCATGCCCCCCTTCGGCCGCCCTACGGTACCATTTCACGGCCCCCCCTAAATTTTTTTCTATTCCACGCCCCGCTTGCAACATAAGTCCAACTTTATGTTGTGCAGTATGATTACCCATTTGGGCATCTATAAGATATTCATTATACTCTTCTTCTTTAGTAATCATTTTCATGTCAGCAAAAGACACAGATATGTGCGTAGAACAAAGAAAAAGAAATAAAATCAGACCAAAAAACCGTCGCATGCCACCCTCATTTTGATGTTTTCAATCTAGATTAGCGCACAAGTCGGATAAATCAATATTAAAGATACCCCCGTCATCCTGAATTTAACTCAGAATTAATGCTTGATATACCCCGTTAACAGAAAAGTGGATTCCTGCCTGCGCAGGAATGACAAAATTAAATTATGCCCTCACCCCAGCGCGTCATTGGATGTTTTGTTGGCGTCCACGGTTTGATAGAGTTCGCTGCCGGATTCTTTGAATTTTTCGGCCATTTCCTTCATGCCGTTGTCGGCGAATTGGCGGACTTCCTGGGAGATTTTCATGGAGCAGAATTTTGGGCCGCACATGGAACAGAAATGGGCCACTTTATGGGCTTCTTTCGGCATGGTCTGGTCATGATATTCCCGCGCCTTTTCGGGATCAAGGGACAGATTAAACTGATCTTCCCACCGAAAATCAAATCTTGCCCGTGACAGGGCGTCATCGCGTAATTGCGCCCCCGGATGGCCCTTGGCCAGATCCGCGGCATGAGCGGCAATTTTATAGGTGATCACGCCAACCTTCACATCGTCGCGGTCAGGCAGACCCAAATGTTCCTTGGGGGTCACATAACATAACATGGCGCAGCCGAACCAACCAATCATGGCCGCCCCGATGCCGCTTGTAATATGATCATAGCCCGGCGCAATATCGGTGGTGAGCGGGCCCAAGGTATAGAAAGGTGCCTCATGGCATTCTTTCAATTGCTTATCCATATTGACTTTGATTTTGTTCATGGACACATGGCCCGGGCCTTCAATCATCACCTGAACATCATGTTTCCAGGCGATTTTGGTCAGCTCGCCCAGGGTTTCAAGCTCGGCAAACTGTGCCTCATCATTGGCATCGGCCACAGAACCCGGGCGCAAACCATCTCCCAGAGAGAAGGCCACATCATAGGCCTTCATGATTTCACAGATTTCCTCAAAATGGGTATAGAGAAAGCTTTCCTCATGATGAAACAGGCACCATTTCGCCATGATGGAGCCGCCCCGGCTCACGATGCCCGTCACCCGCTTTGCGGTCATGGGAATATAGCGCAGCAAGACCCCCGCATGGATGGTAAAATAATCCACACCCTGCTCGGCCTGTTCAATAAGGGTATCGCGGAATACTTCCCACGTAAGATCCTCGGCAATGCCGTCCACCTTTTCCAGAGCCTGATAAATAGGCACAGTGCCAATGGGCACAGCGGAATTGCGGATGATCCATTCACGGGTATTGTGAATATTGCGGCCCGTGGACAGGTCCATCACGTTATCCGCGCCCCAACGGGTGGCCCATACCATTTTTTCGACCTCTTCGGCCACCGATGATGCCACGGCGCTATTACCGATATTGGCATTGATTTTAACCAGAAAATTACGGCCAATGATCATGGGCTCGGCTTCGGGATGGTTGATGTTGGCGGGGATGATTGCCCTTCCCTCTGCGATCTCCTTACGGACAAATTCAGGGGTAATTTCATCGGGGATATTGGCGCCAAAGCTTTCGGCATATTCATCACGGCTGTAATCATCACCGGCTTCCACCCGGGCCATATTTTCCCGAATGGCAATATATTCCATTTCAGGCGTGATAATACCTCTTCGCGCGTAAGCCATCTGGGTGACATTCTGACCCGGCTTTGCTTTCAGGGGCCGGCGTTTGACCGGGAATTCCTCCGCCAGATATTTGCCGGATGCATTGCCGTTATCTTCGGATTTAATTTCGCGGCCGTCATATTCTTCCACATCGCCGCGCGCTCTGACCCATTGATCCCGTATGCGAGGCAGGCCTTTATAGATATCAATGACGGCGTCAGGATCAGTATATGGCCCTGATGTATCATAAACGCGAACCGGCTTTTCTTTTGCCGAAGGATGTAGGGAAATCTCCCGCATGGGAACTCTGATATCAGGCGCGACCGTACCCGCCACATATATTTTGCGCGATGCGGGCAATGGGCCCGCGCTGACCTTCATTTTTTTATTTAAATCTTCAGGCTTGATTTCAATGTTCATGACGTGAATATCCTTAAATTCGATTAAAAAAACCAGAATATGCGACAGGGGAATATTTAAGAGGAAATATAAATAGAGATATATTCCATCCCTCCGCCAGAATAACCCGGATCAGGTTCAAAGGGTCTCCACTTGTAATAAACAGCTTATTACCGGTAAGATCTCAGCTTCATATAAAGCGCCCCTTGGAATTTACCATATGGTCGTCTTTTTTTGCTGAAAACTCAAGAGCGAAATTCCAAAATATCGATTTTTATGGGTTTTTTTATAACATTTCTATATAACGCCTCCCATGCTCGTCGAAATAGAAACAATTAAAAGCCATATGAAAACCGGTCAACGTCTGCTTGGGCTTGATCTGGGCAGCAAAACCATTGGCGTGGCGCTGTCAGATACCTTATGCAATATTGCCACTGCAATGGAAATCATCCGGCGCACCAAATTTACCAAGGATGCGCAGCGGCTTATAACAATTATTTCAGAACAAAATGTGGGGGGGCTGATTTTGGGATTTCCCCTTAATATGGATGGTACCGAAGGCCCCAGATGTCAATCAACCCGTCAATTCGCCGTCAATATATCTGAAAAAATCGATATTCCTATCGCCCTTTGGGATGAACGGCTTTCTACCATGGCCGTCACCCGTACGCTGCTGGAGGTTGATGCCAGCCGCAAACGCCGCAAAGAATTGATCGATAAACTGGCGGCGGCTTATATCCTGCAAGGCGCGCTGGACAAGCTTTCTTACGCAGGATAATTCCGGGTCTGTGGACAATAAGGGAAATTGACTTGCGCCCTCGAGGCTTTGTTCCTATAAAATGTCTTTTCAGTGATCATGTAACAAGCTCAAGGACTGAAAATATGTCAGAAGTCGAAAATACGGCGGATTTCATCTTCCCCCATCAACATCTTCTTGGCATTGAAGGCTTGAAAGAACAGGATATAAACCATATTCTTGATCTTGCGGATCAATATGTCGAACAGAATAGAAGAACCAACAAAAAAACCGATATTCTGACGGGCCTGACCCAGATAAATCTCTTCTTTGAAAATTCGACCAGAACCCGCATGTCTTTCGAGCTTGCCGGAAAAAGGCTTGGCGCAGATGTGATTAATATGTCCAGCAGTGGATCATCCATTACAAAAGGCGAAACCTTGCTGGACACAGCTTCGACGCTTAATGCCATGCAGCCGGATCTTCTGGTGGTTCGGCACGGCAGTTCGGGCGCGGTGATGCTGTTGTCGCGAAAAGTCAATTGCGCGGTTTTGAATGCGGGGGACGGCAAACACGAACATCCAACCCAGGCTCTTCTTGATGCCCTGACCATTCGGCGGCGCAAAGGAAAGATAGCGCGGCTTACAATTGCCATCTGCGGTGATATATTGCATAGCCGGGTCGCAAGATCCAATATCCATTTACTTAACATCATGGGCGCGCGCGTGCGCGTGATTGGCCCCGCGACCCTTGTGCCCGAAAGTTTGAAGGAACTTGGTGCAGAGGTTTTCCATGACATGAAAGAAGGCCTTAAGGGCTGCGATGTTGTTATGATGCTGCGCCTTCAAACAGAACGTATGGCCGGCGGCTATTTCCCGACAATCAGCGAGTATTTCACGCTGTATGGTCTGGATTATAATAAGCTGTCCGTGGCAAAAGAGGATGCCATGATCATGCATCCCGGCCCCATGAACCGGGGTGTGGAAATTGATGCCGAGGTGGCCGATGACCTCACGCGCAGTGCCATTAAAGAACAGGTGGAAATGGGCGTAGCCGTCCGTATGGCCTGCCTAGATATACTCACGAGAAAGAAAAGGCGGGCAGCGAAATGAGCGCTTATACCCTCTATAAGAATGCCCGGCTTCTCGATCCTGAATCTGGATTGGACGAGGCCGGACAAATCATGGCCCACAATGGAAAAATCGTGGATTTAGGCAAAGAAATTACCG
>JALSHF010000028.1 GCA_026982375.1 Emcibacter sp.
AATTCAACGGGAACGCCGGCCATTTCCCAATGGCCGCTCGGGGTATCTTTCCCCCGGCTTTTTTCAGCGGCAAATCCGTATTTCCCAATGATCTTTGTTGCTTTATCCACGGGGATATCGTGACCTACCGACTGTTCAGCGGCGAGGCCAAGGCCAAGCTCCATAAGATTGGGAATGGTCAAACGGCCCGCCCGAAGCCCCGGCACATCAGCCTGCCCAACGTCACACTCTGCCGCAATATGGCCAAAGGTATCCGCCCCCTGATCCCCGAATAATGCGGCATCATCCGTCTCCCCGACACCGAAAGAATCCAGCACAATAATTATTGCCCGCAATTTCAACACTCCAGAAAATCCCCATTCAAACCTATTTTGGCTAACGATTTCAGTCAAAATTCGGGGATATATTGCCTTACATACTATAATTTTCTATAAAATTTGTCCAGACGGTAAAAAAATATTCCCGGCCACCATAATTTTTATACTATAGAAGCATTATCTTCGTATACTATATATAAAAGACACCCTGCTTATCAGAATTAATTTTTCTCCGGAGTAAAAAATGCCACAACAGAAATCTATCCCGCAACAAGTTGAAAATAGTGTCGCCGCTATTAAGGCCGCTCACAAAGGCGACTTCCCGAAAGTTGCCCTTATATTGGGCAGCGGGCTTGGCGCATTCGGGGATAATATGACGCCCGGCACCATTATCTCCTATGATGACATAGCTGACTTCCCCCAGCCGACGGTGAAAGGTCATGCAGGAAGGCTTCTCATCGGAAAAGTTGGCAAGACACCGCTGCTCTGTATGCAGGGCCGCATGCATCTGTATGAAGGTCATCCTGCGGAAAAACTTGCCATTCCCATCCGAACATTCAAGAAGCTGGGTATAGAAAAGCTGATCATCACCAATGCCGCCGGCAGCCTGCACAGGGATATGCCCGCAGGTTCCATCATGTGCATAGATGACCATGTGAATATGTCCGGCCATAATCCCCTGATTGGCCCAAATGACGATACTGTCGGTCCGCGTTTTTTTGATATGACTGAGGCCTATGATCCTGAAATGCGCCGCAGATTAACCCTGTCTGCCGAAGAACTCGATATCCCGCTTCATAACGGCGTTTACGTCCAGCTTGCAGGGCCAAATTTTGAAACACCCGCAGAAATCAGAATGCTGGGCAAGCTCGGCATCGATGCGGTGGGCATGTCAACGGTTCAGGAAACGCTCATCGCGCGCCATGCCGGAATTGATGTGGTGGGTCTATCCCTGATCACGAATCTGGGCGCGGGTCTTTCGCCCACCCCCCTGTCCCACGAAGAAACCTTGAGCGAAGCCGAAAAAGCCTATGGCAATATCAGCCGTCTGCTTGTACATTTCATTGATGGTTTATCCATTTAATCCTCAGAATACTGCCCCCTGAAAAGGCCCGAAAATGACTATTCTGCAACAACCCTGCCGCCCTGCCCTGTCCATCGGCACTGTCATGATCGACATCATTACGGTTATAGCCGACAATGATATTGAATTGATGACCCTGCATAATATGACCACATCCTTTCTGATGCTGGAACAAGGCCGCAAAATTGAATCCCAGAGCATTGATACCTATGTTGGCGGCGGCGGCGCCAATACGGCGGTCTGTATGAGCCGGCTCGGCATGCCCATGGAAATATTGGCTCTGGTCGGCGAAGACCTGAACGCCAAAAAAATCATGGCCCGGCTTGAGGGTGAAAATATTGCGCAGGATCATATCCAGCAAACGGGTGATGCAGGCAGCGGCGTCGCCGTCCATATTTCTTCCCATGATCGCAATGCGGCGATTTTCACCCATCGGGGGGCCAATTGCCACTTAAAGGCTGATCACGTCCGTGATATGGACTTCACCAAATATGATCTTGTTTATATTACAAATCTAAGCAACCAGTCCGCCGACCATTTTCCGCTTATCGTCACCCGCGCGGCCGCCGCCGGTTGCTTTATCGCGTCCAATCCGGGCATACGGCAATTAACCCGGCTTTGTGATGATTTTCTTAAAAACCTGGGGTCAATCACCCTGCTGTCCATTAATAAAGTTGAATGCGAATCTCTGGTGCCCAAACTTATCTCAGGTGACCAGAAGTATAAAAATGCCTCTTTCCCAATAACCGAAGATATGCCGCCCCTGCTCAAAAGCGGCTTTAAATTTGGCGGATTTTCTCTTGGGCTCGCCGAATGCATGAAAATCCTCGCCGCCCATGGGCCGGATTATGTGGTGATCACAGATGGCAGCAAGGGGGCCTATCTTTTGCATGAAGAAACCCTGTATTACTGCCCGCCGCAAGATGTTGTCATGCGCGGCTCGGCCGGCGCGGGGGATAGTTTTTCATCAACATTGGCCAGCCTTGTTTCTGCGGGAAATGCCCCTGATGCGTCCCTTTATGCCGCCTCTTTAAATGCAGCTTCTGTCATATCTTTTGTTGACACACAAGAGGGATTATTGACATATGAGGCATTGAAAAAAAACGTGGCACCAATTGACATCACCAATGGGATATTCAGTTGGGACATATCGTGAAAATATTATCATACTTAAAAATGGAAGAATAATGGATAAAGTATTTATTTCCGCCGATGACTTGCTGATCGACAGTTTTAAAATGGCCCATAAAATTTTGGAAAGCGGGTTTGAGCCGGATTATATCGTTGGCGTTTGGCGCGGCGGAACACCTATCGGCATTGCCGTTCAGGAATATCTGGATTACCGTGGCTTAAAATCGGACCATATTGCCATTCGCACCTCATCCTATACCGGCATTGCAACGCGCACATCAACCGTTCGGGTTCATGGGCTTGGCTATATCGTTGACAATATTAATGCCGAAGACAAGCTGTTGATCGTTGATGACGTCTTTGATTCCGGCCTGAGCGTGGATGCCATCATCCGCGATTTATCAGAACAATGCCGCCGCAATATGCCCGAAGACACCCGCGTCGCCACCGTTTATTACAAACCGGAAAAACGTAAAACGGAACGCGTGCCGGATTATTACATCCATGAAACGGATGACTGGCTGGTCTTTCCCCATGAATTGCACGGCTTGACCATAGATGAAATTGCAAAATTCAAATCGCCGGAGGTGATGGAATTGCTCACACAGGAAATTTGACACTCAAAAAAAATCCTGCCTGAGATGTTTTTCATGCAGGATTTTTTATGTCATAAGCTTTCTGATAACGGGCGCGGCCTCTTGCTGCTGATCTGATAAACTGTAACATCCCTTCATATCGGCAATAACCCTGTCGGCATCATCTGGCGTTCTGGCATGAACCATGGCCAGGGGGGTGTCCCCGTCCATATATTCACCAATTCCGGCAACATCAGACAAGCCAACGGCCATGTCCAGCACCTGCCCCGGCACAGACCGCCCGCCGCCCAGCTTGACGATAAGATTACCAACGCCCCGCACATCAATGGCAGAAACATACCCCGCCTCTTGCGCGAATACCGGCTTGATGACCGGTGCCTTGGCGAGATATTGCCCTGGCCGGTCAATAAAATCATTCGGGCCGCCAAGTTCTGCCACCATTTCTGCAAAAACTTCCATCGCCCTGCCATTCGCCAGAACGGCCTCCAGTTTTTGAACGGCCTCTGCCCGGCTTGCGGTAATTTTGGTCAGAAACAGCATTTCCGAGCAAAGCGCCATGACCACTTCATGCAAACGCGCATCGCGTTTATTGCCGCTGAGGTAATCCAGTGTTTCCATAACCTCAAGCGCATTGCCTGCCGTGCGTCCAAGCACTTCATCCATAGAGGTCAAAATGGCATGGGTCGGCACATCATTTTCATTTGCCGTTCGCAGAATAGAGCTTGCCAGTTCCACAGCCTTTTCCTCTGTCTCCATAAAAGCCCCGGGGCCCAGCTTGATATCCATCACCAGAGCATCCAGTCCGGCTGATATTTTTTTAGAAAGAATGGAGGCCGTGATCAGCGCCGTTGACTCGACCGTCGCCGTCACATCACGTACGCTATAAACCACTTTGTCTACCGGTGCCAATTCCGCCGTCTGGCCGATAATGGCGCAGCCTACTTTTTTGACCACCTCAGCCAGTTTTTCAAGATCCGGCGCGGTATTATATCCCGTAATGGCTTCCATTTTATCCAAAGTGCCGCCGGTATGGCCAAGTCCTCGTCCGGAAATCATCGGGACAAAGCCCCCGCAGGCGGCGATCATCGGCGCGAGCATAAGGCTGACTTTATCCCCGACCCCGCCGGTGGAATGTTTGTCAACAACAGGGCCGCCAAGGTCTTGCTTTGACCAGTCAAGCTTGTGGCCACTGTTAATCATCGCGCGGGTCAAGGCGCTGACCTCGGCAATGCTCATGGACTTGAAATAGACCGCCATGGTGAAAGCAGAAATTTGTTCCCGGCTCACATCATGATTTGATATTCCCTCGATAAAGGTCAGAATTTCTGATTCTGATAATTCGCCGCCATCTCGTTTTTTGCGGATGATTTCTTTTATTAACATATAAACTCCAGCCTGATTTTCAAAACAGAATAGACTATTTTTTATCGTTTGATAAAATATTTTTTAATTTAATATAATTGAATTTGACTTTAGGTTATTGTGGAGTAACTTTGTAAAAAACAATAAAGCTGTTTAATAGCTTAAAATATATTATTTCCGGTATTTACGCTTAACAATAAAGAATATCCATGCAGAAGAAAAGATCCCGAATTCAGATCATTAATCAGCAGAAACTGTTGGATGCCGCAACAGAAGTCTTTGCCAGTTATGGTTTCCGGGGCGCGACCATTGATCAGATCGCGGATATGGCCGGCATGTCAAAGCCCAATCTGCTCTATTACTTCAAAACCAAAAAAGAAATTTATCTGGCTGTACTCGAGCAGACATTGAATAAATGGCTGCAATCTCTTCAGGATTGGATGGTCACTGGCACCCCGGAAGAAACCATCATCAATTATATCAACAAGAAATTTGAATTCTCCCGTGACCATCCCGCAGGATCGCGGGTTTTTGCCAATGAAATCATGGAAGGCGCCCCGATTCTGAAAAACCTGCTCGGCGAAGACCTGAAAAGGCTGGTCGGTGAAAATACGCGGGTCATTAAAGGCTGGGTCACCGCTGGACAAATCAGACCTATTGAACCAATCCACCTCATGTTCATGATTTGGGCCGTGACCCAGCATTATGCGGATTTCTCTGCGCAGATTGAAACCTTAACCGGCAAGACATTGGACGATGAAGATTTTTACAAACAAGCCAAGAAGACTGTCATACAAATAATTCTCGGCGGCATTTTAAAATAAATAGCTGGCCCATAATAATAAGAAAGAATGATAAGCCGGGAATGATAAGCCATGAATGATAAGCCATGAATGATAAGAAAGAATAATATGTCTGATACCATTGACGGGGTTACCCTTATAGATCATCCTCTGATCAAACATAAATTGACCATCATGCGTAAAAAAGAGACCCCGTCGTCGGTTTTTCGCAATCTCCTGAGAGAAATCAGCCTTTTAATGGGCTATGAGGTCACCCGCGACCTGCCCCTTCAAAATATTGAGATCGAGACCCCCATGACCACCATGTCCGCGCCAAAGCTGGTGGGCCGGAAAATGTGCATCTTCTCTATCTTGAGGGCCGGCGAAGGATTGGCGCAGGGGTTGTTGGATCTGATCCCGTCGGCGCGCGTGGGGCATGTGGGGCTATACCGTGATCCTGAAAATCTGCAGGCCGTTGAATATTATTTCAAGGCCCCCCCGCATTTGAGCGAGCGTTTTTGTCTGGTGGTTGACCCCATGCTGGCCACGGGAAATTCTGCCATTGCGGCACTGGATAGAATAAAAAAG
>JALSHF010000029.1 GCA_026982375.1 Emcibacter sp.
TTTTCTGCTTACAGGCAGGCCATTGAAAAAATTGGCACGGATAATACGGCGGAAAACACCTATGATGCCGATGGTATTTCCGTAAAATTTTCAGCCCTGCATCCCCGCTATGAATTTGCTCAGGCGGAAATTGTTATGGGCGAGATATATCCGGAAATCCGTAGGCTTGCGCTGGCGGCCAAAAAATACGGCCTTGGCTTTACCATTGATGCGGAAGAGGCCGACCGGCTTGATATATCGCTTGATATTTTTGAGGCATTGGCCCGTGATCCCGACCTTGGGGAATGGGATGGCCTGGGGTTTGTGGTGCAGGCCTATCAAAAGCGTGCGCCTTACATACTGGATTGGCTGATAAGTCTGGGCCGCGAATTATCCCGAAAATTTATGACCAGAAAATTTATGATACGTCTGGTCAAAGGGGCCTATTGGGACAGCGAGATCAAGCATGCGCAGGAAATGGGTTTGGCTGATTACCCGGTTTATACCCGCAAGCCCAGCACTGACCTCAGTTATCAGATTTGCGCCGAGCGGATGATGCGGGCGCAGGATGTGATTTATGGGCAATTTGCGACCCATAATGCCTATAGCGTTGCCATGATATTGGAACTTGCCGGCGATCGGCGTGATTTTGAATTCCAGCGGCTTCACGGCATGGGGCAGCTGCTTTATGATCAGCTTCAGGATAGCCTGTCACCCAAGGTGAATATGCGGGTCTATGCGCCGGTTGGTGCCCATAAGGATTTACTACCTTATCTGGTGCGCAGGCTGCTTGAAAACGGGGCCAATAGCTCCTTTGTCAATCGCTTCATGGATAAAAATATCACCGTAGAGAATTTAATGCAGGATGTCAGTGATCTGGTTCGGGCGGCCAATCCCCGCCGTCACGGCTTAATTCCGCTGCCTGTTGATATTCTGTCGGCCTCGGGACGGGAAGCGGCGCCCCGCAGGAATGCCATGGGGATTGATCTGGCGAACCCCATAGAGATGGCCTACCTGACAGAGGAAATGGCGCGGGCCACGAAAAACCCCTTTCATGTTGGCCCGATTGTGGGCGAAGAATGCCTGACCCGCCGGACAGAGAATATTTTCAATCCGGCCAACAGGGATGAGCTCATAGGCACCATGGGCATTCCGGAGGATTCAGACATTGATCAGGCGCTTGATCTTTCTGTCTCAGCCTTTAAAGCCTGGGATAATATGGGCGGCAAGGCGCGCGCGGGTATTTTGAACAAGGCGGCCGATCTTATGGAAAGTCGGACGCGGCCCCTTATGGGTATCATTTCCAAGGAAGCCGGACGAACCATTGCGGATGCCTTGTCAGAAGTGCGCGAGGCCGTGGATTTTCTGCGCTATTATGCCATGCAGGCCGAGGCCGAGTTTGAGGCCCCCCTGTCATTGCCCGGCTGTACAGGCGAGCGTAACGCGCTTTCGCTTCATGGGCGGGGCGTGTTTTTATGTATCAGCCCGTGGAATTTTCCGTTGGCGATTTTTGTGGGGCAAGTGGCCGCCGCGCTGGCCGCCGGGAATGCGGTGATTGCCAAACCCGCTGAACAAACCCCGATCATCGCGGGCGAGGCTGTGAAAATCCTTCATGAAGCCGGCGTGCCCGGTGATATTTTACATATGTTTCCCGGGGAGGGCGCAGGCATAGGCGGCAGGCTTGTGGCCGATGAGCGCATTTGCGGCGTGGCCTTTACCGGCTCCACGGAGACCGCCAAAATCATCAACAGAAGTCTGGCGAACCGGGCGGGGGCCATTGTGCCGCTGATTGCGGAGACGGGCGGGCAGAATGTGATGATCGTTGACAGCACGGCCTTGCCGGAACAGCTGGTGGATGATGTCATATCCTCGGCTTTCCAGTCTGCGGGGCAGCGCTGTTCTGCGCTCAGGGTATTATATCTGCAAGAAGATGTGGCGGATAAGATCATAGATATGCTGAAAGGGGCGCTCGCCTGCCTTAAAATGGGCGATCCCATGGTTCTGTCCACCGATGTGGGGCCGGTGATTGATGACCGCGCCCGGGGGATGTTGCGGGATCATGTGGCTGTCATGGATAAGGCGGCGATTTTGCTGGCTGAGCTTGAAATGCCGGAGGGATGCGCAAACGGCACATTCTTTGCCCCGCGCATTTATGAGATTACGTCACTGGATCAATTGACCCATGAAGTCTTCGGGCCGGTGCTGCATATCATTCGCTATAAGGCAAAAGATATGGACCGGGTTCTGAATCAGGTGCGGGCTACAGGCTTTGGCCTGACGCTTGGCATCCATAGCCGGATCGAAAGGACGGCAGAGGAGATTTATCAAAAGCTTGATGTGGGCAATACCTATGTCAACCGCAATATTGTTGGCGCGGTTGTTGGCGTGCAGCCTTTTGGCGGCATGGGCCTGTCCGGCACCGGCCCCAAGGCCGGCGGCCCGCGATATCTGTATCGCTTCGCCACCGAAAAAACCCTGACCATCAACACCGTCGCCACCGGCGGCAACACAGATCTTTTCTGTCTGGAGTAGACAAATGCTTCCTATAGGATAATAGTGTTTTATAAATTATATCCATAAGGCATTAGAGAAGTTATCATGGTCACAAAAGAAACCAGGGGTTGGGACAATTATTGGAAAAGAGGCGCATTGCACAGCTGTATCTCTGCGGCGGATAAGGATAAACAGCAGGAAATCAATGATTTCTGGGGGGGGATTTACGCTCAATTCCCCGACGAGATCGCAAGCCTTGATATTGGCACCGGAAATGGTCTGTTGCCGTCCCTTGCGGTCACTTATGCCAATGAACAGGCATATAGCTGGGAAATTCACGGCGTTGATCTGGCGAATATTGATCCGGTGGCTGATGTGCCAGAGGCCAAAGACCTGTTGGATCAGATTAATTTTCAAGGCAGAATTGCGGCGGAGGATTTGCCCTTCGCGGCTGGCTATTTCGATCTGGTGACCGCGCAATATGCCATAGAATACAGTGATATGGCCCGGTCAATTCCCGAAATCGCGCGGGTGTTGAAAAAGGGCGGCGTATTCTGTGCCATTCTTCACAGTCACAATAGTCTCGTGGTCGCACAGAATAATGAAAATGCGCAGGAAGCGGACTATTTGCTGGAAAGTGATATTTTTAGGGAATGTAAAGATTTATTGTCCCTTATGTTGTCGGGGAAAGAGGCAGAGGGCGGGATTTATAATCAATATGTGGAAAATCTGGTCCGGCTTTCAGAATCCTACCCTTCGCCGTCATCCCTGAATATCATTCCGGTCATGCAGAATTCATTGATGGAAATTATGAAGCTCAGCCGGAAATATCGCCCGCAGCAAATATTGGAAATGGTGGATAATGCCCGCCGCCGCCTGTCAGAACAGCGCGACCTGTTGCGCGACCTTGTGAATTCCGCCCTTGATGAGGCGAAGTTAGAAGAGCTATTGGTGCAATTAAAGTCTTTAAATTTTGATCTTGTCCATGAAGGCAGATTTTCTATAGGGCAAGAAAAAGGGCAAGAAAATGTGATGCTTGGGCATTATATTCAATTAAAGAAACGGTGAATTTTAACCATGTGAATTATAAAAAAACGGCGGCTATATTTCCATAGCCGCCGTTTCTATTTTATGATCAATGCTAACTAAATCCTAGAATTTAGCTGTTGCACCAAAGTAAAAGTAAGTGCCGATAACATCATACACATTAGGGAATGTGTTACCCTGCTGCTGGCTACTGCCAACAAACTGTGGTTTTGTGTTCAGCAGATTATTGATACCACCATAGACAGAGTAGCTCTCTGTGATGTCATAATTTGCTGTCAGATCAAAGTAATTTTTGGCACTAAGACGCGTTACGGCAAAATCAGCAAGAACAGGATTGCTGGTGTTGACAATATCACCATGATCTACTGCACCGAGATATGTCCATTTGAGGGATGCGGAAAGTGGACCGCTTTCATAGGTCATACGTGTGGTGAAGCGGAATTCCGGATCGGGTGTTCCACAAACGCCGGCAAAAGTACCGCCACAATTGAGGAATACAGTCTCTGGATCATCATCAGGCAGGAAGTCATTATTGATGACATATGTTCCCAGCCAATTAACGCTGATTGTTGAAGCATTATCAAACAGGCCGGAATCAAAGTCGATACTGTAATTGACTTGAACGTCAATACCTGCTGTTTCCAGCTTGGCGTTATTGGCATTCAGCGCAGAAACAGTATCAACATTACCATCAGAACGACGGGTAATGGATTGACATAAAGGATTGCTTGCGTCCAGTTTGGTATAACAGCCTTTGAGGATGTTATTCACGCCGCCTCCGAAGACACCAATAACATCAGCAATTTTAATGTTGTAATAATCGATGGTTATTGAGAAATTCTCAATCTGTGCCGGTTGAATAACAGCACCAATAGTATAGGTGTCTGAAGTTTCCTCAAACAGGTCAGGGTTGCCACCGAAGATACCTTCGATCTGGGTATTGGACTGATTGAAAAGACCGGTTTGGCCGGCTGGAACACCTGTTGCCTCACAAACAGCTGCGATTGCGGCAGCACCGCCAAAATCGGCAACATGATTGGCAGAACAAGGGTCATCCGCCCGTGGGAAGCCATTGGCTGCGCCCAGGAAGAGTTCCGAGACATTCGGTGCGCGTACCGCACGCTGATATTGGCCACGAAGCATGAAACCTTCGACTGGTGTCCAGTCAAGTCCTGCCGCATAGGCCCATACACCGCCCGCAGTGGAATAATCGGAATAACGCGCCGCACCGGTAAAGTTCAGTGCTTCGGCAAATTCAACATCGGCCAGTAATGGGACAAAGACCTCGGCATAGATATCATAGACATCATATGAACCAACAGTAGGTTTGCCGGCGTTAAAACCAAGAACATCACCGGCTGACAGGAATTCATCAGGACGGAAGCTGCTTGAATCTGTACGGTATTCTGCACCTACTGAAAGACCGATATCGCCGGCACCCAGATCACCGAGCGTACCTGTAACGTTACCGGCGAGAACCTGCTGTGTGATGTTGGTTACGTTGGCGGCACCCACATTGACAAAGTCAACGGCAGCCTGTGAAATATTGCCTTCACCGAAAATATTCATCGGTACGCAACCGCCTGATGTGTCTGTACAGACCAGAACGCCATCATCATTGAATTCAGTTCTCAATGCTTGACGGAAACGTGAATCGGATACGTCATTATTCAACAACTGTGTCCGGTCCACACGGGAATAGCTGTAATAGGTATCATATGACCAATTGTCATCGATGTCACCCTTAAAGCCGGTTGTGATCTGGAAACCGTTACGGGTGTTGATACCCTGACGGGAACCATTTTCAACCATGCGGCGACCAATGAATGGCAGGGAGAAAAAACCATCACCATCCGTGTCAAGACCGGCCAGAATAGCCTGCGTATCAGGCGCAAAGAAAGGACTGTCGACATCGACTTCCAAACCACCAAGGAAGGCTGGGGTCGGTGCCAGTTCGGTATCACTGCGGTTCTGCGTGAAGATTGCACTGGAATAGAATGTTACATTGTCGTTAATGTCATAATGTGCCTGTGCGGAAGCCAGCCAGCGATCCTGCGGCAGCTGGATGAAGTTATCCGGCGCATAATTGAAGCGGTCATTGACATCATCCCAAGGCAGTGCTTCGCCATTTGGACCAAAGCGGCCAATAGCGCCTACGCCAAATACGCGCGTTCCGGGAATGCCAGAACTACCTGACTTGACAAAGCCGATAGTGCCAGTTGAACAGTTGGCGGCACTTAACCCAAGAGCAGGGTTTATAAGTGGGGCTGGAGTGGAATTGCCAAAGTTTGAATCCTGAGTCCCCGGTTCAATGCAGCTGTCGCCCAAGGCGAGGAATGAGAAATCACGGGCGTCGGCAAATGTTGCCTCACGACGGGCGAAACTGGTATGTAGAACCACATTACCACGGCCATCAGCGAAGTTGCCACCGATTGTGGCGTCCACATTCCATTTGGTTGCGTCACCTTTGGAGGAGGTACCATATTGGGCGTTCAGTTCAACACCTTCAAAATCATCAATCAATACGAAATTGACAACACCGGCCAGCGCGTCGGAACCATACACAGCGGAAGCGCCGCCGGTCAGAACCTCAACCTGTTTGATCAGGGCGGATGGAATGGTATTCAGGTCAACGGTGTTGCCCTGCGAGCTTTGCAAGTACCGTTTGCCATTTACCAGAACCAAAGTACGGCTTGCACCAAGGCCGCGCAAGTCAACAGTTGCGGTACCGTCACCAGGGTTGTTTGAGTTTCCTGTCAGGCCGGGAACCGTTTGTGGCAAGGCGTTCAAGACTTGCTCAACGTTAATCGTTCCGGAAAATTTAAATTCTTCGGCACCGACAACGGCAATAGGGCTTGCGGATGTCAGGTCTTTGCGTTTAATGCGTGAACCTGTGACGGTCACTTCTTCCAGTATTAGATCTTCTTCTGCTGCGGCGTCTTCGGCAGCGTAGGAAGCCTGGATACTTAGGGGTAGCATGGCGGCGATAGCAAATGCTGACACACCATATTTGAGACGCGAGGTAAATTCGCTCTTCATATTAATTCCTCCGTAGATGTTAAAAAATTATGGGACAGCCCTGTTTTTATCTTTTGGCTCACAATCATTGCCACTTTAAATTTTTCAAGTGGTGTAAAAAACAGTTGGTTTGAGCAGGCCTCCTTTATGATCTTATGCTGCAATTTCCGTCCCATTCTATATTTAAAAGTACAATTTATATTGGTGATTTTTTATCTTCAGTAAAAAACCAATTTGTACATCACTTATCTGTTCCAGCCCAAACGGGCCCACACAATATGAACATATAAATAACCAAGTGAAACTATCACCACTCAGAATCGGGGTCAATTTCTTTAATAATGCACCTGTGTTATTTATATCACAGGCGAGGCGTGCATTTATGCCACAGGTCACTTTTGGGTTATTTATAAGTAAAAAAACCCCTGTGGCAAAATAAAATTTTGATTAACAGGTAAAAAAAAGCTGTTTATTCGGACTAAAAGAATATTTATATTTGTCAGGAAGACCGTATGCGGCGGTAATTCTCGTAAAACAGCGATATTTACTTGGAATTATATTGCCTCTTTTGCTGGCTGAACGGAATAATCTTGCGATAGCGGCGAATCAATTTCATTCTGACTTGCTGAATATATACCGGGTCAAAAATTCCTGTGAAATACTCGGGGTATAAATGAATAGTAAAAGATAAATTCCAGATGATTTAAAGAGGAACGATATCGCAGGGGGCTGTCATGCGAATATCTTCGGATTGAAAGGCATTTGTGCCATGCCACATATAGGACGGGAAAAACACCTGCAGGCCCGCTTGTGGTTTTATTATTCTCTCGGGCTTTTTATTTTCATCAGGCCCGTAACAGCTGGCCCCGAAATTCACCCATCCGGGTTTTTCACCGTCAGAGGTGCTGTCATTGACTTCTTTGGGAAGCTTGACGTAATAAGGCCCGCTTATCCAGCCTTTGGAATGATAATGGTTCACATGAAACCCGTTGCTTCTAAGTCTGACAGACCATGCGCCGGAAAATCTTATCATATCTGTTTTCCGCCGAAGATGGGGGTGTGTTTCATCATCTGGCAAGGCATTTATATACCGCAGCGCGGCGTCAATAACGGCTATTCTCAGTTTTTGTATGACCGGACTATGATTAAGGTAAAGATCGCCAATGGTTTGCGTGCCGCCAATTAAAGTCTGATCCCTGGGGTTCACATCTGTAATATGAAGCTTTGTAAGTTCCTGCTCCAGCGCCTGATTAAAGTCATCAATATTTGCAAAACCATCCGGCAGCTTGATTTCCATTGGCTGAACAAGATTCTCATAATCGCAGAGCCAGTGATATCTTTCGTCCCCCTTCAGCCGCCAGCAGTCTCCGCGTATGGACCAGGCCTTTTGAAAGTCGGGATTGATTTTTTCGGCGAGGGCAATTTGCGCCAGGGCATAATCATAGTCACCTTCTTCGAGCAACAATTCAGCAAAATCCGTATAATATTCATCATTATCCGTGACGATTTTGAGGGTTTTCTCCATCAGGTGCCGGGCCTTTTCTGAATCACCGGATTTTAATCTTAACCGGGCCAGACGGTGGAATAATTCAGGATGGCTCCCTTGTCTTTTTATGGCTTCTTCAACCACATCAATGGCTTGCTCCCGCGCGCCGCTGATGGCCAGTTCATCTGCATATGCCGCGACGAGGCGTTGGCTGTCTGGCTGGCTCTTTATGGCGAAAACATAAGAATTCAGAAAGCCGTCATGACGCCCGGTTTCCCACATCATGTTATTCAACACCCGGTGAATTTTCAGATTCTCCGGCTCCAGGGCCAATAGTTTGTGATACGCCACAATTGACCGATCAAAATCTTCGGTATTTTGATGGAGGGAGCCCAGGGCTTCCCATGTTTCCACTTGATCCGGCTTGTTATTCAATACGAAGTTAAAACAATTTTTCGCATCCTCATATTGTTCATTCTCGCGGTAAGCCGTCCCCAGATTATGAATGGCTTTTAAATAACCGGGCTGAATTTGTATGGCTGTTTCAAACGCCTTTATCGCGCCGGAGTAATTTTTCTGATGCTTATAAAAAAGTCCGAGAAGATTATGGTATTTTGCCTGTTCAGGGTTATATTTAATGGCCTTTTTGATATGTGCCATACCTTCGTCCGGCTTTTTCTGTTTCTCCAGTGCAATGGCCCAGTTAAACCAGGCGTCGGCATAATCTTCCTTCAGGCTCGTGGCCTTTTTGTAGGAATGGATGGCCTCTTTCAAATTTTCAAGCTCGTAATAAAGATTACCTAAATTGTTATATACATGGGGTTGGCGCGGATTTTCCCTGAGCGAGGCCAGTAAAAATTTCTCCGCCGCGTTATAATCCCCTTTTGCCTTCATAAAGGCTCCTAGCAGCTGCAGCGTGTTGGGTTCCGTGGGAGACAGGGTCAAAATATTCTGGCATATTTCGATGGCATCATCCGTATGGCCTGATTGATGCAGCGAAAGTGATTTTTGCAGTTTTTGTTGAATATCGTGTAACATCCGCGCAGTATAACAGAAATATTAATCCTCGAAATAGCAAAAACGCCAAGTTATAATTAAAGATTAAATAAGGAAAGATTTCTGTCGATCATGAACCAACAATCTCAACCTCAGGCCAAGGCCGGTTTATTTTCCGGGGCTATATGGCGTAGTGCTTTTCGGCCTTTTTATCTTGTGGGGGTGATTTATGGTCTTGGAATTATGGCGATTTGGATTATGGCGACCTTTGGGGGTATAAATTTTCCGCTTGCGGACTATACCTTGGCGCTTTGGCATGGTCATGAAATGGTTTTCGGGTTTTCCGGGGCCGTGGTTGCGGGTTTTGTCTTAACGGCCTTGCCGGGCTGGGCCGGGACGACAGAAATTGATCGGGGCCGGCTTGGCTTGTTGGTGGGCCTGTGGTTTTTGGGCCGGCTTGCGATCTATAGCGGTGGATGGATGCCGCCTTATATGGTGATGCTGCTTGATTGCAGCCTGTTTTTAGTGGCGATGATAATGGTGCTGCCCGGCTTGCTTCGGGCAGAAAACAAGTATTTTCTGCTGTTGATCCCCATATTGCTTTTGCTCTTTGCCGGCAATGTGGTGTTTCATTTGGCCCTCATGGACGGTGATATGGGGCGGGCGTCATGGGGCATTCGCCTTGGGCTCATGGGGATCGTCGCAAAATTTGTCCTTGCTGGCGGATTTCTGACCACGGTGTTCACCCAAAATGCCCTGAAGCAGAAAAATCTGGCCGAGCTCCGCCATAACTTGCCGCTCGAATATGTCTCGGCAATTTCGCTTGGGTTGTTTGTTTATGGGGCTATGGCTGATGTGTCCAGCATTCTTTCGGCAGGTCTGGCTTTTCTTGCCGCCAGCGTTCAATTCGTGCGTTTCCTGCGCTGGCGAACTCTGTCCATCCGGGACGAACCGCTGATTCTGGTCATGCATGTGTCCTATTTGTGGTTCATTGCAGCATTAATTTTGTTCGGCATGGCAGAATTCATGCCGGCAATATCACCGAATGTCTGGCTTCATGCCTTTACCGTCGGGGCGTTGAGCATGATGATGCTGTCCTTGATCACGCGGGTTGCGCTGCGGCATACGGGGCGGCCTCTTATTCCGGCAAAGGCCATGATTGGGGCATTTGCCATGATGTTTTTAGCGGCGATAGTAAGGGTGGCGGTCACATTGGGCCTGCTGCCGGGGGACTGGCTACCGATTTCGGCGCTGATCTGGTGGGTTTCTTTCCTGCTTTACCTGATGTTTCACGGGGTGTTTCTGCTTCAACCCAGCTTGCCCAGAAAGGCTTAACGGTTGGCGCCGGGAACCCATAGGACGTCATCAGCACCATTATTATTGAGCGCGCGGCTCATGACAAAGGCATGGTCTGACAGGCGGTTGAGATAGCGTATGACGACGGGGTTAATCTCCTCTGTCTCGGCAATTTTGACCAGCAAACGTTCCGCCCGCCGCACGATGGTTCTGCACAGGTGAAGATAAGCCGCCGCCGCGCTGCCGCCCGGCAGGGTAAAGGAGTTTAACGGGGTCAAATCCTCATTCATATGATCAATTTCCTGTTCAAGGCGCAAGACTTGCGCGTCAACTATCCTCAGTTCATATTCGGCTTTAACGGACCCTGAAGGTGTTGACACATCGGCCCCCGCATCAAACAGATCATTCTGAATGCGGTACAGCATGTCATCATGCAGGGCCATATCATGGCCTGTGGTATGAAGCCGCACCAGACCATAAGCCGCGTTGGCCTCATCAATGGTACCGTAAGCCTCAATGCGCGGGGCATATTTGGGTTGCCGGCTGCCGTCGGTTAACGACGTCTGCCCCTTGTCACCGCCGCGTGTGTAAATCTTTGTCAATTTAACCATGAGGGGCCCTTAAACGTAAAGATAAAGATACAGCACGACTAAGGCCAATGTGGCAAATTGCGCCACAACCCTTGCCTGCATCAATTTATTGCCGTTTTTCCGGTTGAAATCGCCGCCTTTGCTCATGGCGGCGACGCCGGTAATCATAATGCCGCCGGTAATAAATATGCCAATAATAATCAGAATCAGAAGCCAGTTCATTAGAAAAAATTCCTTTTAACTCTAGGGTTTTAGAATAATATCAGCAAATAATGTGATTTAAACGTATTTTATTTTGCCGCCAAAGAGGTATAAAATGATTTGCGTGATAAATATCATATAAGATTATAGTATGATTTACCAAAGAGACAATAAGTCTCTAAAAAATAGTTTTCTGAGGGAGTGAAATATGCGATCAATTCGTCTGACGGGTGTTGTTGCCAGCGCTGTAATCATGTTATCCAGCTTTTTTTTCGTTGCCTATGCCGGTGGCGATAAAGGGGACAAGTCATTTTTATGGCTGGAAGAGGTCGAGGGTGAAAAGGCGCTGGATTGGGTGCGCGCGCAGAATAAATCCACTCTGGACGAGCTTACCGCAGACCCGCTTTACGAAGATTTTAAAAAACAGGCTTTTGATATCCTGACCGCTTCCGACCGCATTACGTCGGGCAATATTCGCGGCGGATATGTCTATAATTTCTGGCGGGATACCACCCATATACGTGGTATTTGGCGCAGAACCACCGTTGATAGCTATAAAGCCGGCAGCGCCCAATGGGAAGTCCTGCTTGATATTGATAAACTGGCCGCAGATGAGAATGAAAACTGGATTTATAAAGGCGCCGATTGCCTTGCGCCGGAATATAACCGCTGCCTGATCAGCCTTTCGCCGGGCGGCACGGATGCCACCACATACCGCGAATTTGATATTGCCGCCAAAGCCTTTGTTTCGGGCGGTTTTCAAGTGCCGCTATCCAAGACTTACCTTGGCTGGGAAGATAAAGACAATTTATTGATCGCGACCGACTGGGGCCCGGATGAGTCGGGCGCGTCGGCCATGAATACATCCGGCTATCCCCGCATTATGAAACGCTGGGCGCGGGGCAGTGACCTTGCGTCGGCCAAAATGCTGCTTGAGATGGATAAGGCAGAGACATTTGCTTTCCCCGTTACTTTTACCCGGCCGGATGGCAAAGCCAATTTCATTCTGCGCGGCCATGATTTTTATCATTTTACCTATTATGCGGTGGATAAGAACGGTGGCTTGAAAAAACTACCGCTGCCGAAAAAAATAAATTTGGTGGGCCTGTATAAAGGTCAAATTCTGGTCAGCCTGAAAGAAGACTGGCAGGCCTATAAATCCGGTAGTCTGGTGAGCTTTTCGCTGGATGACTTTATGAATAGTGGCAAAATTACCCGGATCAACCCGGTCTATGATCCGGGCATGAACGGTACCATAGAGGATGTTGCGGTGGCAAAGGACAAGGTCTATGTCATGGGCCTTGAACATGTCTCAAGCCGTATCCGCGCCGCTTCTTTTGACGGGGGGCATTGGTCGAGCAAGAAAATTGATTTGGGCGGCGATGATGTTGTCTCCATACTCTCGGCGAGCGCTGACAGCAATGATATGCTCATGATGCGCAATGGTTTGCTCACCCCCAGCAGCCTTTATTTTGTCAATTTTGAGGATGACGTTGACATTAAATTACAATCTTTGCCGCCCCGCTTTGACACCCGTGACCTGATTGTCGATAAACGCTTTGCCACCAGTAGGGATGGTACCAAAATTCCCTATTTCATCGTCTATAAAAAAGGCACAAAACTGGATAAGAAAACGCCGGTTCTGCAATATGGCTATGGTGGCTTCGAAATTTCTATTCTGCCGCGTTACAACGCGCTTCGGGGAAAACTGTGGATGGAAAAGGGCGGAGCTTATGTCATTGCCAATATTCGCGGCGGCGGGGAATATGGCCCGCGCTGGCATCAGGCCGCCCTTCATGAAAATCGCCAGCGCGCTTTTGATGATTTTTTCGCCGTCGCCGAAGACGTGCAGAATAGCGGCCTCAGTTCGCCGGAACATTACGGCGCGGACGGGCGCAGCAACGGCGGGCTTCTTATGGGGGTCAGCTTTACCCAGAGGCCGGATCTGTTTAATGCCATTATCTGCGGCGTGCCATTGCTTGATATGAAACGCTATAATAAATTGCTGGCCGGGGCCAGCTGGATGGCGGAATATGGTAATCCGGATACGGACGACTGGGACTATATCAAGAAATATTCGCCATTGCAGAATTTAAACAAGGATGAAAAATATCCCAAGGTCTATTTCTTTACCTCGACCAAAGATGACCGGGTTCATCCGGCCCATGCCCGAAAAATGGCCGCAAAAATGGCGGCGCAGGGTCATGAATTTTATTATTATGAAAATATCGAGGGCGGCCATAAAGGCAATGCCAATTACGACCAGGAAGCCAGCATGCGGGCCCTTGAATATATCTATCTCTGGCGCCAGCTAGGCCCAAAAGACTAAAATGAAAAACTAAAAAAATGGCCGCGCAATATTGTAAAAATATTGGCGGCCAAGTTAGTTGTCAGAACATAAGTTCTGACGGGGATAACATCAATATCAGTAGAATATACTCTTAACCCGGATATTGCAAAATATTATTTTGTTTTTTTGCAAAAAAACCAGACAAAAGTCGGCGTCCTTTAATTTGACGACAAAAGTCGGCACCCTTTAATTCGACGACAAAAGTCGCCATCATTTAATTCGACGACAAGAGTCGCCATCATTTAATTCGACGACAAAAGTCGCCATCATTTAATTCGACGACAAGAGTCGCCATCATTTAATTCGACGACAAGAGTCGTCATCATTTAATTCGACGACAAGAGTCGTCGGGCAATAACATCCGCCTGAATTTCTGCGGCGCCCTCGAAAATATTTAAAATTCTGGCGTCGCAAAGAACGCGGCTGATTTGATATTCCAGCGCATAGCCATTGCCGCCGTGGATTTGCAGGGCATTATCCGCTGTACTCCATGCCACCCGCGCGCCGAGCAATTTTGCCATGCCGGCTTCAAGGTCGCAGCGTTTGTCTTCGTCTTTCTGGCGGGCCGCGAAATAGGTCAGTTGGCGGGTCATCATAATTTCCGTAGCGGCAAGCGCTATTTTGCCGTGAACGCGCGGGAAGTTAAATATGGGCTGGCCAAATTGCACCCGCTCTGTGGCATATCTCAGGCCCAGTTCCATGGCATTCTGGGCAACACCCAAGGCCCGGGCGGCGGTCTGAATACGGGCGCTTTCAAAGGTGGTCATCAATTGCTTGAAACCATTGCCTTCTTCACCGCCCAGAAGATTTTCCGCTTTGACTTCAAAATCATCGAAGCCCAATTCAAATTCCTTCATGCCCCGGTAGCCCAGAACTTCGATTTCGCCGCCGGTC
Source organism: Emcibacter sp. (assembly GCA_026982375.1). Classification (GTDB taxonomy): domain Bacteria; phylum Pseudomonadota; class Alphaproteobacteria; order Sphingomonadales; family Emcibacteraceae; genus Paremcibacter. The sequence goes on from JALSHF010000029.1 coordinate 14,351, forward strand.
ATGCCGTCTGTGGGGAAGGGGTTATCCTCTGTCCCGCGCTGCTTTTCGGCCAGAAACATGCTGAGGCCTTTATACCCCGGCTGATCCGGATTGGTGCGCACGAGCAACGTCATGACGTCAGCGCGGGCCGCATGGGTGATCCATGTTTTATTACCTGTGATGCGATATTTATCGCCGTCCTTTATGGCGCGGGTTTTAAGGGAACCAAGATCGGAACCAACATTAGGTTCGGTAAAAACCGCCGTGGGCAGAATTTCGCCCATGGCAATCTTCGGCAGCCATTGCTTTTTTTGTGCCTCGGTTCCGCCGCCCATGATCAATTCAGCCGCAATCTCGGAACGGGTGCCGAGGGAACCCACCCCGATATAGCCGCGCGAGAGTTCTTCGGAAACAATGCACATGCTGGTTTTTCCAAGGCCTGAGCCGCCCAGCTCTTCGGGAATGGTTAAGCCAAAGACGCCCATCTCGCTCATCTTGTCAATGATCTCCATGGGGATATAGTCATCCTTTAAATGCCATTCATGGGCATGGGGGCTGACCTCTTCATTGGCAAACCGCCGGAATTGCTCCCGGATCATGTCATACATGTCATCCAGCCCCAGATTACCAAAAGCCCCCGTATCAAGGCTATGTTCAATCAGGCGGGCCAGCTTTTCGCGATTGCCGGGGTTATTGCCGTCATTGATCAGTTGGCTCACTTCTGGCGTATGGAAGGCTTGAACATCATCGTCGCTGATCCACATATCCGCCGGGCGGATGATCTCGCCCTGACTCATGGGAATGCCGCCCAGAATTTGCGACAGATATTCGCCAAATCCAATGCGAATAATCAATTCTTCGAGCGTGGTAAATTTGCCTTCAGACTCAAGGGCCACGGCCCAATTCAATGTCTGCCGCAAGGCCTCGACATAGGTGGAGAGCCAGGAAAAACCATGGCAGGCATATTGATGTTTTTCCATGAGACTGCGGTCAAGCCTGCCGTCCTTCATCAGATGGTTTTTAAGGCTATCCCGCGCGGCATCCGCATAAATGCCCGCCGCCTTCACAGCGGCGGTGCAATTTTGAAATAAAAGGCTGCTCATCAGTTGTTTCCGGCATTATTTCCGGCTTCGACACAATCTTCGAAAGTGCGAAGGCCGGGCCGTTTTGCACTGACCAGAACGGCCATATTGCCGGGCTTATGCTGATTTTTCCACATTTTGGTATGGGCCCTTGGGATATCTTCCCATGAGAAAACCTCTGACATACAAGGATCAACGCGTCGCTCAATCACCAGATCATTGGCAAGAGAGGCTTGTTTCAGATTGGCAAAATGGCTGCCCTGAATCCGTTTCTGGCGCATCCAGACAAAACGGGCATCAAAGGTCAGGTTAAAGCCCGTGGTGCCGGCGCAGAAAACCACCATGCCGCCGCGCTTGACCACAAAACAAGATACCGGGAAGGTGGCCTCGCCGGGATGTTCAAAGACAAAATCCACATCATTGCCCTTGCCGGTAATATTCCAGATCGCCTTGCCAAATTCACGGGCTTTTTTATTGTAAGCCGAATAAACTTTCGTATCACTCACCGGCGGCAGTTGCCCCCAACAGTCAAAATCATTGCGATTGATGACCCCCTTGGCCCCCAGTGACATGACAAAATCCCGCTTGCTTTCATCGGAAATCACGCCGATGGCATGGGCGCCCGCCGCCGCAATCAATTGAACGGCCATGGAACCAAGTCCGCCGGACGCGCCCCAGACAAGGACATTGTGACCGGGCCGCAATATATGGGGACGATGACCAAATAACATACGGTAAGCTGTGGCGAGCGTCAGCGTATAACAGGCGCTTTCTTCCCATGTCAGATGTTTGGGCCGATGCATGAGCTGACGGGCCTGTATATTTGTAAATTGGGCGAATGAGCCGTTCGGCGTTTCATAACCCCATATTTTCTGCGATGGGCTGTTCATGGGATCGCCGCCGTTGCATTCTTCGTCATCGCCGTCGTCCTGATTGCAATGGACGATAACCTCATCGCCGACTTTAAAGCGTTTCACCCGCCGGCCAACTTTATAAACAATGCCCGAGGCATCAGACCCCGGAATATGATAATCCGCACCATGAACGTCAAACATGGATATGGGAACGCCAAGGCCCGTCCAAATGCCGTTATAATTGACGCCGGCGGCCATGACCAAAATGAGAACTTCGTCAGATTCAATCTCCGGAACATCGACAATTTCCTGTAGCATGGAGTCTTCGGGCGGGCCCTGGCGGTCCCGGCGAATGGCCCAGGCATGCATTTTTTTAGGGACATGACCAAGGGGCGGAATTTCGCCCAGATCATATAAATCCTTGATTTCAAAATTACCTTCGAGTGAAGTTAGTTCTGTCTGCTGATTATCAATTGTTTCTGTCATGTTAATTCTCGATTTCCCTAAAACTTATAATGTATGTTAATATTACAACATATTGTGATTTAAGCCGTACCGTTAAATGAACTAGAAATATATTCTTAAACTATTTTCTATCAGGCCGCGTTAATATTATGTTGCGCCGCAACAATAATTATATTATTTCTTACAAAAGGTCTAGAGGGTAATTATATTTTATTTTTCTGACTACAATTAACTTATATAAGATGCTAAGACTATTGTGGTTTAAAGCGTTATGTTGCAGGAGCGAATATTATGTCTCAAAAAGAACCAGAAAAAAGCACGGCACCACCAGAAAAAAACAGCCCCCTAAAAGACAGGCCCCCAAAAGATAGGCCATGGCTTTTTCGTACCTATTCCGGCCATTCTTCGGCGGCGGCGTCTAATGCACTTTACCGGACTAATCTTAAAAAAGGCCAAACGGGACTTTCGGTCGCTTTTGATCTTCCCACCCAGACAGGATATGACAGTGATCATATATTAGCAAGAGGCGAAGTGGGAAAGGTGGGCGTACCTATATGTCATCTGGGCGACATGCAGACCTTGTTTGAGAATATTCCGCTGGAGCAAATGAATACCTCCATGACCATCAATGCCCCGGCGCCGTGGTTGCTGGCGCTGTATGTGGCGGCGGCAGAAGAACAGGGTGTCGCCAGAGAAAAGCTTTCCGGCACGGTACAGAATGACATTATCAAGGAATATTTAAGCCGGGGCACCTATATTTTTCCGCCGGAACCAAGCATGCGGCTGATTACGGATGTGATCAGCTTTACCTATAAAGAGATACCGCGCTGGAATCCGACCAATGTTTGCAGCTATCATCTGCAGGAAGCGGGGGCAACGCCAACGCAGGAATTGGCATTTGCTCTGGCAACCTCAATCGCGGTGCTGGACGCGCTGAAAGCGGGCGGACAGGTGAGCGCGGAAGATTTCCCGGCGGTTGTGGGGCGGATCAGCTTTTTTGTTAATGCCGGGCTGCGCTTTGTCACGGAAATTGCCAAAATGCGCGCCTTCGTTGATTTGTGGGATGAAATCACGCGGGAAAGATACGGCGTTGAAAACCCAAAATATCGCCGTTTTCGGTATGGCGTACAGGTCAATTCACTGGGCCTGACGGAACAGCAGCCGGAAAATAATGTCTACCGCATTATGATTGAAATGCTGGCGGTGGTGCTCAGCAAAAAAGCCCGCGCCCGCGCGGTGCAATTGCCCGCATGGAACGAAGCCCTGGGCCTGCCGCGCCCGTGGGATCAGCAATGGTCACTGCGGCTGCAACAGATTATGGCCATGGAAACCGACCTGCTGGAATATGGTGATTTGTTTGATGGTTCCATAGTGATGGATGAAAAGGTTGAGGCTTTAAAGGCTGAAACGCGCGCGGAACTCGCCCGTATCGAGGAAATGGGCGGGGCCATCGCGGCGGTGGAAACGGCCTATATGAAAAATCTGCTGGTCTCATCCAATAGCCAGCGCATTCAGGCTATTGAAAGCGGCGAACAGACGGTGATCGGGGTCAATAAATTCACCGAAACCGCGCCGTCCCCGCTCATGTCAGATGGTGACGGCGGCATCATGACCGTCGATTCCAAGGCCGAAGCGGAGCAAATCGCGCGGCTGACACATTGGCGCGCAGAACGGGATGATGCGGCGGTGCGCCGGGCCATTGCGGATTTAAAAGATGCGGCTGTATCAGGCGAGAATATCATGGAACCCAGTATCGCCGCCGCGAAAGCGGGGGTCACCACGGGCGAATGGGGGCAGGCTTTGCGGGATGTCTTCGGGGAATATCGCGCGCCCACAGGGGTGGGAAGCCAGTCAGGGGATGCGGAAAAATTTGCAGAAATCCGCCAGAAAGTGAAACAGGTTTCAAAAACACTGGGCGCTGACATACGCTTTCTGGTGGGCAAACCCGGTCTTGACGGCCATTCCAACGGCGCGGAACAGATCGCCGTTCGTGCGGCCGAGGCAGGGATGGCGGTTTTTTATGACGGGATACGATTGACACCGGATGAGATTGTGTCCTCTGCCCTTGAGCATAAAGTGCACGGCGTTGGCCTGTCGATCCTGTCCGGGTCGCATATTCCTCTGGTGAAAGAGGTGATGGCCCTGATGGAAAAAGCCGGCCTTGGCGCGGTTCCCGTGGTTGTCGGCGGCATCATTCCAAAGGAGGACGAGCGGACCCTGCTGGATATGGGCGTGACCCGCATCTATACCCCGAAAGATTATCAAATGACCGACATCATGGAAGATATCGCCGGCATCATTTCCCGCCGCCATAACAGCTATCCTTATTAAGACTGCCCATCATCGAGAGGGATGAATAATGCATAATAAAGTGGTTTGGATTACGGGGGCGTCAGCGGGTATTGGAGAGGCCGTGGCTTATGAAATGGCTGCGGCCGGGGCAAGGTTGGCCCTGTCTGCTCGCCGCGCGCCGGAACTTGAACGGGTGGCCGATGCGGCAAAGGCTTACGGAGCAGGGGATGTTTTGATTGTAGCTTTTGATATTACGGATGAGGCGAAATTACCTGATATGGTTCGCCGGGTGATGGATCATTATGGCCGCATTGATATGCTTGTTAACAATGCAGGCATAAGTCAGCGGGCTTATTGTATTGATACGGACATGGATGTATATCGCAAAATATTTGATGTCGATGTTTTTGGTCAGATTGCTCTGACAAAACAAGTTCTTCCCATAATGGTCGCGCAAAAACAAGGCCATATCGCGGTCACAGCTAGCGTTGCGGGCAAAATAGGGGTGGCATCAAGAACAGCCTACTGCGCAGCAAAGCATGCCATGATGGGGTTTTTCGATGCGCTCAGGGCAGAGGTTCACCGGCATAATATTACGGTCACCTGCATCACGCCGGGCTTCATAAAAACCGCAATTTCTGAAAATGCCATGAAGGGGGATGGCAGCCGTTATGCGGTCATGGATGATGATATTAAGTCTGGCATGGATGTAACCAAAGCGGCCAAAATCATAATGGGGGGACTGGCCCGGGGTAAAAAGGAAATCCTGGTGTCCCAGTTGCCGGAACGGGCTGCCTTGCTTATCAAGCGGTTTATCCCCGGATTATTATTTCGGATTATGGCAAAAAAGGCGGAACAGGAGACTTTCAAATAAAAAATATGATCCTGACCCTAAATAGAGCTGCTTTTTGAAAACCAGACTTTGGCTATACTTGGGCCTTTGAAAATCTGTCAGACAATAGCGTCAAGGGGTTGGCGCCATTTTCCCGCATAAATCTCAGGGTTTTGCTCTTGTCGCGTTTGGCATAGCGCCGGCCTTTTTTATCACTCAGAAGGTCGTGATGCAGATATATGGGGGTTTTATAGCCCAATATAAATTGCAGCAAGCGATGCAGATGGGTTGCGGTGAAAAGGTCTTTGCCGCGAATGATATGGCTGATGTCTTGCAAATGATCATCAACCACCACCGACAGATGATAGCTGGTGGGAATATTTTTACGGGCGAGGGTCACATCTCCGATTATTTCGCGCAAGGTCTCTGGGCTGGTGATTTGCTCACCAGCTTCCAGGTCAGCCCACGCAAGAGCGGTGTCTTTTGCCAGCTCAAGAGCCTTTGCCATATCAAGGCGCAAGGCATATGGCTGGCCCGCCGCCATACGGTCTTGCCGCTCCTTTGCTGTTAAATGGCGGCAAATTCCCGGGTAAAGCGGTCCTTCTGACTGTAAATCATGGGGCGCACGGCCACTTTCTTCTATTTCACGCCTGATGTCTTTGCGGGTGCAGAAGCAGGGATAGAGCAGCTGCTTCTGATCCAATATATCCCGGGCATCCAGATAGTCCTGCATATGGTCGGATTGCCGCCGAACGGGCCTTTCCCATGTGAGGCCGATCCATTTCAGGTCTTCATATATGGCTGTTTCATATGCCATTTTGCAACGCCCGGGATCAATATCTTCGATTCGAAGCAAAAATTTCCCGCCGCGCTCATGGGCGAAATCAGAGGCCAGTTTTGCAGAATAGGCATGGCCAAGGTGAAGATAACCCGTCGGACTGGGCGCAAAGCGGGTGATGATGGGCGTTTGATATTCCATAAAGCCCATTGTTAAATTTGAGGCGGGCTTGGTCAAGGTGAAGTTGAAAAGAACGCCATAAATATAAATATACAGAATTAACCCTAAAGATGTTATGCTGCACGAAGGAGAGACAATACAGGAGAATGAATTGCCCTTGTCTCATGAGGCGGATGTCAAAAACAAATCGCTGGATGCCTGTCCGGCTTTGGTGTTGAATGCGGATTTTAAACCGCTCAGCTATTTCCCCTTGTCGCTCTGGTCATGGCAGGATGTGATCAAGGCGGTCTATCTTAAGCGTGTGATTGTGGTTGAGGAATATGATAAGATTGTTCATTCCACAACATCACAAATCAGGCTGCCAAGCGTCATATCATTGAAAGAATATATCGCCCCCGGGGCGCACCCCAGCTTTACCCGATTTAACCTGTTTCTGCGCGATCGCTTTACCTGCCAATATTGTGGCTTCATGGCGGGCAATGGCCGGGAATTGACTTTCGACCATGTTATTCCAAGGCGGCTGGGCGGCAGAACCAGTTGGCAGAATATAACGGCAGCCTGCCCGGCCTGTAATCTTAAGAAAGGCGGGCGTACGCCGCAAGAGGCCCATATGAATATCCGCACAAAACCTTATCGGCCAACCCTGTATGATTTGCAGAATATTGGACGATCTTATCCGCCAAATTATCTGCATGAGAGCTGGCGTGACTTTCTCTATTGGGATAGTGAACTGGATAGATGATTAGGTCCTAGACACGTTCAGCGATTTTGATGACGGTCTTGCAGCCAAACTTGATGAGGCCGGATAGCAGGCTATAGCCCGGGGCCTGATGCGCGCCGTTTTCAATGGCTATATCCCGATGCTCAATCTCTTCTAGGCGAAATTTTTCCAGTTCCTCTGCCAAAGCCTGTTCGTCTTCTCCCAGTTCTTCGATCTGGGCGGCATAATGTTCGTCAATGACGGTTTCTACGGCCTCCGTACAAACCATGGCGGCTTTTTCGCCCAGCAGAGCCGTGCCGGCGCCAAGGGCAAAGCCCGCCACATGCCAAAAGGGCGTCAATAATGTTGGCCGTGCGCCGCGCTGGCGGATCAATTCATTAAAACGTTCCAGATGGACGTCTTCCTGACTTTTCATATGTTTGATGGTATCGCTCATGGGATGTTTATCCCCAAAGACAGCCAGCTGGCCCTGATAAATCCGCACGGCACCATATTCGCCGGCATGATCAACCCGAAGCAAGCGGTCTATCATCTGTTTTTTATTCAGTGACGCCCTGCGCGGTGGTTTCTGATCAGCTTGTGCGGGCATGTTTTCTCCTCAGGCTGAAGACCACGGCGAAAGTGACAAACTGGGCCACGATGAAGGAAATCAGGAAATTATATCCCGCCATGGATATGCCAAACATTTCCCAGGGAATTTCATCGCATAACACGAGATTGCTTTCCATCATGCTGTCGAACAGGGATTCCATATCTGCGCTGGCGTTAATGCCGCCGGCGGTGCAGGTCGTCGGCCCGGCCCACCATTTTTGTTCAATTCCCGCATGATAACCGCTGACAACAATGCTCACATCAAGGGCGATGATCACGGCCCATGCATAAAGATTTTGTAGAGGTCGGTCATATTTTTTCAGCAGCAATCCGGCCCCGGACAGGCCAAGGATCACCATATGGGCATAACGCTGCGTCCAGCAAAGGTCACAAGGGGCCAAGCCGCCAATATATTGAAAGCCATATGCCCCCGCCAAAAGTGATGCGGATGTGACAAAAGCCAGCATCAACGGATTGTACCAGAAATAGCCTATCAGCTGTGCTAACGGGTTTCTATTATTTGACATGTTTTCTATACTTGCTTTTTATTTTATGTCAGGATAGGGGTTGAAAAAAATAGATCAACAGGAAAACGACTATTAATGGAAAATATGCTAAATGACCGTCTGAATTGGGACTTAATCAAGGAAAATCTTGAATTACATAATCATTATGTCGCCCCGGACATATTGAAAGAGGATATTGCAGAAAAAATCGTGGATTGTATGCAATCCAAGGTGCCATGGCAAATCGCCTTCAGGCAGGGCAACAGGGATGTTACGGTCAGTCAGGCGGAAGTGCGCAATTGGACCCGGGAACAAAATGCCGCATTTCATAAATCCTTGATCACTCAGGCACAAAAAGAATATCAATTTTATTATAATCGCTATCCCATGATTGATGCTTATATACAGGGGCGGGATCCGGCATTATATCTTCATAAATTCACAGAATTCCTGAATGGGGAAGATTTTCTAAAATTTGCCCGCCATATTACGGGGGATATGGAAATTCGTAAATCTGAATCCCACGCAGCCTGTTATATTCCGGGAAACTTCCTGAAACTCCATGATGACTTTAGCACAAAAAAAATGGACCGCAGGTATGCCCTGGTGTTTAATCTGTCCAAACGATGGGTTTCAGATTGGGGCGGATTGTTGCAGTTGGTTGATGACAACAGGGTGATTGAAACCGTGGTGCCCAGCTTTAATAGCGTATCCATTCTGCGCTTGCCGCAAAAACATCAGGTTTCCTACGTTGCCCCCTATGCCACGGAAAGCCGCTTTACCATTACGGTCTGGCTGCGTGCGGATTAGAACGATAGCCTCAAATATATTTGAGTGCAATGAAACTGCCCAGTAATAATACGCAGAAAATCAACGCCAATAGTCCCAGTCTTTTTTCGATGAAACTGCGGATCGGGACACCAAATTTCCAGAGCAGAAAAGCCACAAGGAAAAAACGCGCGGAACGGGACAGGGCGCTGGCGATGATAAAGGTGGTGAGCGACATCTCTGTCATGCCGCTGGCGATGGTCACAACTTTGTATGGTACTGGCGAGAAACCCGCTATGCTGACGATCCACGCGCCCCATTCATTGTATTTTGCCTGGAACCACAAGAATTTATCCTGCATATGGTAAAAATCAATGATCGGCTGTCCGATAACATCAAACAGGGCATAGCCAATGAAATACCCGAATATGCCGCCCAGAACAGATGCGATGGAACAGACAAAGGCGATGCGCCATGCCCGCGCCTGTGCCGCAAGAACCATGGGTATCAGCAAAATATCCGGCGGAATGGGAAAGAATGAACTTTCGGTGAAGGATAGTATCGCCAGAATCCATAATGCTTTTGGATGTTCTGCTTTGTCCAATGTCCAATCATACAGGCTTCTTATCATGGGTCCCTCATGCGATTTTTTATAAATTTTTCCGGGTGTTCTGCGCTTGTTAAGTATCTTTACAGTATATTTATTTAAGAAAAAGTTATTTATGAGGTATTTTGTTCGTAACTACATATCCTTATTTGTTTAAAAACTTCCGGGCTTGATCAAAAATTTCCAGGGCGATGATTCTGCGCCTCTGTCCTGCATGACTTCGATAAGCACGGGTTCATTATGGGAAATGGCGCGTTCCAGAACAGGCTTTAGCTGCTGCGGGCTGGTTGCGCGATAGGCGGTGACACCGAAACTTTCCGCCAGCTTGACAAAATCCGGATTATTAAGGTCCGATCCGATTAAATGGCCATCATATAGTAATTTCTGGTCACGCCGGACATTGCCGTAAGATGAATTGTTAAAAATGATGGTCACCACGGGGATATTATATTGCATGGCTGTGGCCAATTCCGAAGCGCAGAACATAAAGCCGCCGTCGCCATTGATGGAGATAACAGCCTTGTCCGGGTTCGCAACTTTTACCCCTAACGCTGTTGGAAAACCAAAGCCAAGGTTCCCTTGATAACCGCAACTGACAAAAGTCCGCGGCACATAAACGGGAAAGCCGTAGGCGGCGGCAAACCCTGTCTGGCAGACTTCATCCACAAGAAAACCATCGCGCGGCAGAATATCCCGAATGACTTTTAAGTAATCCAGCTGTGGTTGTATCTCTTGAACCTCATGATGGGCGGCGGCTTTCGCAGCGGCAATTTTTTCGCGCCGTCCTGACCCGGAAACAGACGCGCGGGCCAGGGCAAGAACCAAAGCAGATACGCCGTCTTTGGCATCGGCAAGAAGGGCAACATCATTATCCAGCCGGTCCATTTCGAGCGCATCAATATCCAGCCGCACTAATTTCTTGCCCGGCAGGCGGCGCTTATATTCCATAAAACTTCCCCAGCGCATATAAGGAATTTCAAGGCGGCTTGCGACGGCGATGATCACATCTGTTTCGGGCCATAATTTATAGGCGGCGGCAATATTGAGGCCCATCTCCTGATCATCGCCGACAATGCCGCGCCCGCTGCGGAATCCGACAACAGGGGCCTCAAGCCGTTCGGCCAATGCCCGGACTTCGTCGCTGGCATGCTGCGCGCCGCCGCCCACAAAAATCATTGGGGCTTTGGCTTCTTTTAAAAGCTTTACGGCGCGGTCTATCTCATCCGTATTCACGACAGGCGGCGGAATAACAGGGGCCGCAGGCAAGGGTGACGTCCTGATGGGCCGGCCAAAATCATCCCAGCAGAGCTGCAAGGAAACCGGCCCCTGCCGGCCCGAGGTGGCTTGACTGATGGCGCCGTTCAATAGGCTGGGCGTTTGCGCCGGGTCATCCACATGGACGGCCCATTTCGTCAAGCCTTTCAGAATTGAAAGCTGATCCGGCAATTCATGGAGATGGCCGCGCCCGGAACCCTTGAAACTGGTTGGCACCTCTCCTGTCAGGCATAAAACGGGCGTGCAGCCGCCGTAGGCTGTACATAAAGCCGCTGTTGTATTCAGAACGCCCGGACCCGGCACCGGTGAAAATACGCCAAGTTTTCCTGTGGATTTTGCATAGCCATAAGCCATATAGGCCAATCCCTGTTCATGGCGTGCGCCAATGACACGAATGTCCGCGCTTTTTTCATAGAGCGCGTCAAAAAGATCATACATCTGCGCGCCGGGAAGGCCGAAGACCGTGTCGACATCATTATTTATCAAGCCTTCTACTATGGCTATGCTGGCAGTCATTTGTTTCATTGTAGCTACATCCGCTCTGTTCAAAAAAAGGTCCCGCCGAAATATAGCCATCCTATAACCAGCAGACATAAGTGATTTTTATGGTAATTTAAGGCAAGTACTTTCAAAATGAAAGCATTTATTGTCTTTCATGGCCTTAGGGCATCAGGTTGCATGACGACTCATCAATTCAGAATCGGCTTTAAACAGCCGTTTTCGCAATATAGAACATATTGCCCCGCTCCCCTTGCCGCGAGATAATATTGTAACCAACTGTTTTTAATAGATTTTATTTTTTACGAATTGTTATCATTGACTTATATCGAGATAGTGTACTATTAACCTAGTACACCAAGTCGCTAGAACAGAGCAGCAGCGCAGAAATTACAGACAAACACAGCGTAAAGAATTTAAACCCAATTTAGGAGAATAGTTATGAACAGCATTTTTACAAACCATACTGACGCCAACAGCTTTTTGGGCCTTGTGACCAACATTCAGAAAAACAACAGCAATAAACTTTCTGGCCGCAAAGCTTTTGTAAAAATTGAAAGCAAAGAAGTTTTGATGAATATGGCCCTTGCCACGGTCATCATTGTCATGGGATTGACCATGGGGTCAGTATTTCAAAATAAAATGGAACTTTCCCAATATGCGTCCCTTACGCAGAAAGCTGATGTTTAAATTTTATTTTATGCCCAGATTTTCAGGCACTATGTGACCGGAGATGGCAAAAGCGGCAAGTTTCTGCAACAATTCATTCAGCGGCTTCTGACCAATGAAATCTATGTGGGGCGCTATCATTTCAATAAAAAGGACAAGGATGGCATTGCAAAAGCTGTGGCTCACCCATGCGGATCGCCACCGGAAAAAGTGGCAAATACCGTTATTACAAATGTGGATTGCGGGCTGATGCGGGACGTGCGGCTTGTTCAGGCAATTCGATTCCCATGCAGAAACTGAATGACATTGTTATTAACACGCTTTGCGATACAGCCCTGTCATCAAAACGCATAGAGATTATTGTTCCCGAATTAGTGGATTATGCCCAAAAGCGCAGTGAAAGCTATGACGGGCGGGTTGAGACGCTCAAGAACGAGCAACGTGGCGTTAAAAATCAGCTTAAAGAGCTATGCCCCTGATATGTTAGACTGCCCAGATAATAATATCGCTGATAATTTTACAAATAGTGCAGAGCTTGACGCAGCTTCGCAAGGAGAAGGAGTCGATATATGAAACCCGTCCATGATACCATATCACGTGAAAAAGAAGCTCTGATCTATTGCCGTGTTTCGAGCCTGAAGCAGCTTAAGGGGAGCGGCTTGGACAGTCAGGAACATCGCTGCAAACAACATGCTGTCTCTAAGAATTATCCTGTTGCCGCCACATTCTTTGATAATGTGTCCGGTGGTCTGGATTTAATGGAACGGCCAGCTATGCAAGACTTGCTCGCCTATCTTGACAGGCAGGCGGGAACAGGCAAACGCTTTGTCGTTATTCTGGACGACCACAAACGTTTCGCGCCCCAATCGGATACAAATATGTTCAATCAAAGCAAGGCGGCAAAGAATTAGTGATTGATGAACCACTTGTCGGCATCGTCAAGGAAGCCCTTGAAGGCTTTGCTACGGGTCGTTTTTCTACTCAAACTGAAATGAAGCGATTTCTGGAATCTGTTCCTGATTACCCCAAGGATTTACCAAGTGGTGAGATACGCGCTCAAACCGTTGTCAGACTTATGATCAAGGTGCTTTATGCCGGATATATCGAAGCCCCCACATGGAATATCTCGCGGCGTAAGGGCCAGCATCAAGCCATTATCTCTTTGGAAACCTATGAGAGGATACAACAGCGCCGTAGCGGCAAAGTCAGCGTGCCCACTCGCAAGGACATCAGGAAAGACTTTCCTTTGCGCGGTGCGGTTTGCTGTTCGGGTTGCGCCCGGCCTCTGACTGCTGGATGGTCTACAGCCAACAAAGAATTTGTTTCAGATTGCGGCGGCTATGTTCAAGGACGCATGGGCGGCGCAAACAAACAAGACCATAGAATATGCCCAGCGCTTCAAGCAGGATGCCCATAAGCTCGAGCAGGAAATTAACCAGCTTTTAGGCCGCATTATTGATGTATCCAGCCCCCGTGTGATTAAAGCCTATGAAACCCTTATTGATGCGTTGGAAAAAAAGAAGCTGATATTACAGGAAAAAGCCGAAAAAATCGACACGCCTAGACACAGCTTTGATGAATTGTTTGAACTCTCCATGACATTCCTGTCAAACCCGTATAAAATATGGTGTTTAGGCAAGTTTAACTTGCAAAGAATAGTCCTGAAACTGGTCTTTGCAGAGCCTTTAGTCTATTGCCGTAAAACGGGATATAGAATACCAAAAACCGCCTTACCTTTCAAGGCGTTAGGGGATATTTTAGGCGGTGAAAAAAAATGGTGCCCCCACACAGACTCGAACTGCGGACCTATTGATTACAAATCAATTGCTCTACCAACTGAGCTATAGGGGCTCTTGACATCAAGCTATGTTGCTTCTGAAAAGTAGGCGCAAATTAATGTTGTTTTATCTTTAAATCAAGTGAAAAATAATAAATTTTCCCGGGTACTCTACTGGTTTCTCTGACAGAGTAAATTATCCGGCTCTTTTGGGCGCGTTATTTGGAAAACTCATAAAGGGCAATGGCGGCGGCGTTAGAAACATTAAGGCTTTCAACGGTGCGCTGGATCGGTAATTTGATCAGGGCGTCGCAATGGCTTTGGGTTCCCTTGCGCAGCCCCCGGCCTTCGGCGCCCATGACAAGGGCGATATTCTTGCCGAAATCAGCTTGCCGAATGGAGAGGTCTGCGCTGCCGTCCATGCCTAAACGCCAATATCCCGTTTCTGCCAGTTCGTCCAGAGCGCGGCCGAGGTTGGTGACACGTATCCACGGGATAACCTCAAGGCTTCCGGACGCGGATTTTGCCAGAGTGCCTGATTCCGGCGGGGAATGCCGATCCGTACTGATGATGGCGCGCGCGCCAAAGGCGGCGGCGGACCGAATGATCGCCCCCACATTATGGGGGTCGGTAACCTGATCCAGAATCAATATTAAATGTGATTCGTCGCCGGTTATGGCGCAGCAATCCTTGATATGTTTATTGGGCAGGGGGTTGGTCAAAAGCGCAATGCCCTGATGCACGCAGTCGGCGGGCAGATTTTTCTCTAATAATTCAGGCAGGGTGATTTCAGGGTTCAGGGGGCGGACGTCCTGATTGATCGCGCTGAATGCCGTTAAATATTGCTCGGAACTCCTTTGGGTGACCAGAAGCCGCTTGATGCTCCTTGCGGGATTATTCAGGGCCGCGAGCACGGCATGTTTGCCGAACAGCCACAGGTCATTGCGTTGCTCATTCGGCCCGGAATTTTTTCGGGTCTCGTGCCGGCTCTTCTCGCTGGCCTTCTCTCTGGCCTTTTTTCTGGCTTTTTCGCGATTAGAGAGAGGGTTTTGCTGTTTTTGAATTTTTTTGCTTATTTTTTTACTCATGGGGAAAGCTATAAGCCACTCCAGAGGGTAGGGCAACCGCTTTTAAGAGCTAAAATCGAACGATATTTTTTTTGTCTGATTGACAATGTGGTTTTTCTTTAAAATTCGTTTGACATGACTAAATAAATGTCCATATTGCGGCTTCACAACTGTTGTAATTTTATGACGGTTAAGTCCATCCATGGAGGGGTGGCCGAGTGGTTAAAGGCAGCAGACTGTAAATCTGCCCGCGTATGCGTACACAGGTTCGAATCCTGTCCCCTCCACCATTTCTCTTGAGTAAGCTTGAAAGGAATGATATGGGATGGAATTATGCGGGCGTAGCATAATGGTAATGCAGCAGCCTTCCAAGCTGAATACGAGGGTTCGATTCCCTTCGCCCGCTCCATAATTTTAAATGCGGTGAATGAGGCCAGTAATGTAATATGGTGCCCATTTGCTGACTTGATTGGTTCAGGGGTTGACATAAATCCCCTTAATTTAGGTGGTGAAGAAAAATGGCTAAAGAGAAGTTTGAACGGAATAAGCCGCATTGTAACATTGGGACAATCGGTCATGTTGACCACGGCAAGACGACCTTGACGGCGGCGATCACGAAAGTGCTTGCGGAAACCGGCGGCGCTGAATTTATTGATTTTGCGAATATTGACAAGGCACCGGAAGAGCGTGAGCGGGGGATTACGATTTCGACGTCCCATGTTGAATATGAGACAGAGAAGCGTCATTACGCCCATGTTGATTGCCCGGGCCATGCGGATTATGTTAAGAATATGATCACGGGTGCGGCGCAGATGGACGGGGCGATATTGGTTGTGAATGCGGCTGATGGCCCGATGCCCCAGACCCGCGAGCATATTTTGCTTGCCCGTCAGGTTGGTGTTCCGGCGCTTGTTGTTTATCTGAACAAGGTTGATCAGGTTGATGATGAAGAGCTTCTTGAGCTTGTTGAGATGGAAATTCGTGAATTGCTGTCTGAATATGATTTTCCGGGCGACGATATTCCGATTATTGCGGGTTCTGCTTTGGCGGCGCTTGAAGGCCGGGACGATGATATTGGCAAGGAATCCATATTGAAGTTGATGACGGCGGTTGACGACTATATCCCGCAGCCGGAGCGCGCCATTGAAGGTGCCTTCCTGATGCCGATTGAAGATGTATTCTCCATATCTGGCCGGGGAACTGTTGTGACGGGCCGTGTTGAGCGTGGTATTGTCAAGGTTGGCGAGGAAGTTGAGATTGTTGGCGTTAAAGACACGGTGAAAACGACGGTTACCGGCGTTGAAATGTTCCGCAAGCTTTTGGACACGGGCGAGGCTGGTGATAATATTGGTGCTTTGATCCGGGGTGTTGCGCGCGAAGATGTTGAGCGTGGTCAGGTTCTGGCGCATGTTGGCACGACGAAGCCGCACAGCAAGTTCAAGGCCGAGGCCTATATCCTGACGAAGGAAGAGGGCGGACGTCATACACCGTTTTTCACCAATTATCGTCCGCAGTTTTACTTTCGTACGACGGATGTGACGGGTGTTGTGACCTTGTCTGATGGTGTTGAGATGGTTATGCCGGGCGATAATGTTGAGATTAATGTTGAATTGATCTACCCCATTGCCATGGACGAAGGTCTGCGTTTTGCGATCCGCGAAGGCGGCCGCACCGTCGGCGCCGGCGTCGTTGCAAGCATCATTGAATAATT
>JALSHF010000030.1 GCA_026982375.1 Emcibacter sp.
CCCATGCATTAACAAAACCCCAGCACAGATTGGATTCACAGCAAGGTAACGTAGACTGGTTTGCCTTCTGGCTTAAAGGCGAGGAAGATCCCGACCCTACCAAGGCTGATCAATATAAGCGCTGGCGCAAACTGCGTGTTCAACAGGAGAAAAGCGAAATTGCCGCCACACAGGCCCGCAGTCGAGATAAATCCAATTAACTAAATCTCCTCCGTAGAAGTCAATTGTATGCCTTTCCATGATGATTGACGGGGATAACCTGGGGGCGGGCTGGTAACCTGCCCCCTCTTTTTGTGTGTGGGATATGTTGTTGTGTTTAGGTTAAAAAAGATTAACAGACATATTTCAAATTATGTGCTTTGATGAGCCGGTTAAATTTCTCAAACTTCTTTTGACGGCAATAGTTGTTGGCCAGACTGAGAAATACCTTGCGGTTTTCCTCATCGGTACTGTCAAACATCCGTTTGTCCAGCTTGAGGAACCGGAGCAGGGTTTGTTCTTCTTTTTCAAGTTGGCCGGTCATCTCGTACAGTGAATAAAGCTGTTTCAGATAATGGTGCCGCCGGTAATCTTCATTTTTGCTTTCCCTCAGGCTGGTAATATTCTCCTGCACAAGGGTGATTGCGCCGGTATAATTCCTGGCGAATATGAGGAATTTGTAATAAAGTGTACGGCTCATCATCGTTGTCCCGTGACGGACCCCAAGGTATTCCCGGGACAGCATATAGCCTTCTTTTACCCGCCCAGGCACCTCATTCAGCCTCCCAGCCTTGTCATAATATCTATTGAGGTTTTTAAGCTGGGTGATGTAACGGGCATCTTCCGGTCGATCAAGGACGCGTACACCCTTTAATACCTGCTCACCGTATGTAATGGCCCGTTGCCATTTCTTTTGCCGGGCAGCCCTATCAGCCTTCAGGATAATCTTTCCCAGTTTCTTTTCCGTCCAGTTTGTTTCTTCCTGCGCGCCATACCCGGCAGTAGTATGACCAAGAAATACAAACAAAAGAAAAGGAAGATATATCCATCCTCTTTTCACGAAACACCACCCCTGAATTATTATGCATTATGGCACAGTATAATCTCTTTTATCGCCAGCCGTAACCCCCATGGGGACAAGCCTGAACGATAATAATTTTAAGGGAAGGTAGTGTTTAGAGGTGGGGGAATCTCAAATACAGGTGAGGCTCAAAATTCATAGGTTAAATCAAAGCCATAGGTTCGGGGTGTGCCAAAGATACGAATAGCCCCAACACCCCCCAATGCGGCACCCCATACAACATATTCTTCGTCGGCAAGATTTTTGACCCATAGAGAGGCCTGCAATCCGCTATTCTGATTGCCGATATTTATATTTTACAACGTCAGGCGGGCATTTATCAAAGCATATGAGTCCAGTTCCTGAATACCACTCCCAAAATAATGATATTCATCTGTGGCCGTCATATCCATATGTGCATTCAGAGTACCAAACGCAAAGGGCTCAAAACTATAATCCACCGTCAGGGACCCCGCATGTTTCGGGGTCTGTACGAGGTTAAACGATTGCAATGCACCACCCGCCAATGGATTGGGCTGCAGCGGCATATTGCCGTCCAGATAGGTATAGTTCAAGCCAATGACCAGTCCTGAAACCGGTATCACTGTCAATTCAACTTCTGCCCCGTCCACTTCGACCGGATTGGCGGCATTGATGGTTTCTATTACCGCGAGGTTAGCCGGGCCAAAGACATCAATCTGCGCATCTGAATAATTACTGCTGAACAGCGCCAGATTAAATCTTACCCGCTGATCCAACAGCTTGGCTTTCAGCCCAATCTCATAAGTCTCAACCCGTTCCTCAAAATAGGACCGAAAGCTTGTAGAACGAATGCTGACACCGCCAGCACGATGGGCACGCGACCATTTTACATAGCTGAAAATGTGGTCATTCCAGTCATACTGAACCCTGACCATCGGATCAAGCTGATCTGAATTAAGGTCAAACGATTTGGCGGCAATCAGGACTCTGTTCCCCGACTTGTTATCGTCTGTATAGCGCAGGCCCAATGTGATTTTCAGTTTGTCATCCAATATGTTTGGGGTCCATGTTGCCTGCCCGTAAAAAGCCTTTGATCTGGCTTTGGCATTGGCTGATAACAAGGGTGAATCCGCACCGGTAAAAATGTTAAATCTGGTCGGGGCAATCGGCGTTAATGGTGTCCCGGTAACAAGACCGAAGACATCCAGCGAGAAAAAGATCTGGGAGGTTTGAACCACATCCTCCTGATAATAATAAAAACCGGCTATCCATTCTATTCTGTCATGAGTGCCAATAAGCTGAATTTCCTGGGAATATTGTTTCTGGTCAACACCCTCTTCAAAAATGGCCCCGTTAAAATATAATGTACCCGCAAAGTTGCTATGGGCATCCTCATTCAGTTTACGGTAAGATGTCAGGGACTTTACCATAATATTCGGAGATATATCCCATGCAAGGGTCAGTGTGTGCATCTCATGGTCAGTCACCGTCGGTTTGAGCGGGCTAACGGGAAAACGCGTAACCTCTGCCCGGCCCGGTTCAACACCGATAATACCGATTAAATCCTCTGCCAGCTGGACATAATTCTGTGAAGATTTTGTCTGTGACCGTTCATAACTGTAATCCAGGGTGAAATTTTCGGTCATCTGCCAGTTTAGACTTATCCGGCCTCCATCCTTGTTATAGGCACTGTAATCGGCCTGTCCGGGGGCCGGGTTTTTGACCCAGCCGTCACGCTCGGAATGAACATAATCGAATTTAAGGCTGATCCCCGCATAGGTTGGCAGATTAAGGCTGGTAACACTGCGCAGGGCATTATAATTTCCATAACTGAATGTCTGGCGAAATCCAGTTTTACCTGTCGGCTTTCTGGAAATCAGGTTTATGGCCCCGCTGGCGGCGTTTCGGCCATAAAGAGTGCCCTGGGGCCCGCGCAATACCTCGATGCGTTCAAGGTCATCAAACTCCATGCTTAATCCCTGGGTCCGCCCGAGATAGAAACCATCTTTGTATAAGGCAACGGAAGTTTCTCTGGTAACCTGCGTCGCATCGCTTGGGCCATTGCCCCGAATGGTCATTATCAAAGTAGAAGCCACATTGCCAACAGGCTGAATTCTGAGGGAGGGGATAAGGCCATCGCTCAGACTGTCCAGACTGTATATACCCTGTTGCTGCAGCTGCGTTCTGTCCAACACGGAAATTGCGATGGCGGTATTTTGTAATGAGTTTTCCCTTCTTTCCGCCGTAACTGTTATTTCCTCCAATAAATCAGGTGCTATTTCCCTGGAAAAGGCATTTCCGGAGTATGTGAGCATCAGGCCCGTAATGAACGCAGGTATTAAAGAACGGGTGGGTGATATGGTTTTGTCAGAGTGCATTTAACTTCTCCAATAAATCACTAAAAATCAAGTTTCAGAAAAAACTGAGGGGTAATTTTTCAACAGAATTCATCATGAATGAATTATTCCAGTCCAGTTGATCATCCCCGGGACAGGTCACGCCGTTAAATTTATCCAGAATACATTCCAGAATAATCCTGACTTTAAGTCTGGTCAGGTAAGCGCCGAGGCATTTATGTGGGCCAAACCCGAAAGACAGATGTTTATTGATATTCGGGCGCGTGATATCAAATTCATCGGGTTTTGGAAAAATCGACGGATCACGATTGGCGGATGCTATAAAAAGAAGAACATTCTTGCCCTTGGGAATGGTGACCCCTGAAAGAATGACACCCTCTGTGGTTCTTCGAATAACAGTCGGTGCGGGTGATGAAAAACGTAATAATTCTTCGATAAAGGCGGGAATTTCTGACGAATCCTTTTTCAGGGCCTGAAAAATATCTGGTCGGCGGGATAAAAAAATTATCATATGGCACAGCAAATGAGACAGTGCATTTGTGCCAGCCAGAAGAAACAGGCTCATGATATTGCAAATCATGGTATCTGTAAGTTTCTTGCCGTCCAGCTCTACAGATAACAGCTTGCTTATTAAATCATCTTCCGGCTTCAACCGTCTTTTTTCGATGAATGACATAAGGTAATCAATTTCCTGCTGTGCGGCATGTTCCTGCTCTTTGATCAGCCGGGGGTCAGGTTTTAATAAATCATGGACATTATCCAGTTGGGGCTGGGTTTGCAGGTTTTTCAGGATCAAGCCGTTTTCAGTACCAAGAATATGATCAATTAAATTGCCTGCACAGGGACAGGCAAATTCTCCCAGAAATTCTGTTTCCTGATGCGGTGGGATATTTGATATGAGCGAACGCACGGTTTCTTTCATAAAAGGCACCAGTAATTTTACGGCCTCATATGCAAAGTCTTTACTGATCAGCCGACGGTATCTGGTGTGCTCCGGCGGGTCCATGGACAGGAATCCCAGATCCTTCCAGTAACGTCTGTCAAGCCATTTTGTCTGAAAATAATCTTTATTGGCTTCCGAAGAAAAAATACCGGGGTTTGTCAGGGCATATTTCACATCATCATATCGGCAAACGGCCCATAAACCATCCGGTTCAAACTGGAAAACAGGGTTGTTCATTCTCCATAATTTATAGAAAGGATAGGGATTGGCTTCACCGGTTAATATGTCAATATGAATGGCGGACCTTTCCGGGCCGGACAGGTTTCTGGTCATTTTATGCCCTTTAAATAATGATGTCCCTCAATAACCATCAATAAGCCCCACTTTAATGGCCTTGTAGATCGCTCCGTGAATAGTGCTCGCCCCCAGCGCTTTCTTCGCAGCGCAGATATGTTTGTCTGCGGTATGAATGCTGATACAAAGCTTGTCAGCCGTCTGCACCAGCGTCAGGTCATCCCGGGCCAGTGTGTTTAAAACGATCAGCGGTTTCGGGGTAATGACAATTTTCTGGCTTTCATTTCGGCACAGGAAAAACTCGGGAAATTTCCGGGTGCCGATATAATCTATGGCCTCTGCCAAGAGACATAATATCTTCTTGCAGCTTTCCACATAATCTCTAAAGAGGGTGATATTGTCACTTTTGGTCGCCACCGCCAGCATTATGCGTCCACCACCATTGGCCGCACCGAGGGGAACCAGATAAAAATCTGTATAGCCAAAACTTCTGGATAATTTGAAAATTTCCCTGTTCTGCCTGATGGTGTCCGTAATATACGGCATGTTTTCTATACTGTCTTCGATCTGGGAATAATATATCGGGCCATTGTCACTCAGGGCAAATTGCAGGGTGAGATCATTTTCATACAGCCCCTCATTCATATAAGATTCTGCCAGAGCAGGCGGCATGGTGCTTATGGGGTTTTCGATATCCGTATGGATCAGGCGGGTGAAGGCATATTCTTCAAACTTCAAACTCTTTAAAGTGCTTTCAATTTTTTCCAGAAATTCAGAGATATTGCGGCAGACTGACAATGTCTTGTAAAACTTGATCTGAAATACCGAGCTGGAGGTTGATGTCACATCATCAAAATATCCGGCCCCGGCAGGAGCAGAATATTCTTCCCGCTGCTGCCCGGAATTCACGGGATAAATATTCGACAGATTTTCATTTTCCATTTTTTGTCTCCCGGCTCGACCCTTTTTTATAGGTAGGCTCACTTCCCCTGTATGTTTAAGAACGCAACAGGGGCGGGTAATCTGCTAGTGCGCAGATATCGGGGGAGACACGGGCCGATGAAACCGGGCCGTTTAATCCATATCAATGAGGCCGGTTTTCAGGGCCATATAGACGGCCCCGGATATGGTTCTGGCCCCGAACGCCTTCTTGACCACTGCAATATGTTTGTCAGCCGTATGGATGCTGATGCCGAGCCGGTCGGCAACCTGAACC
>JALSHF010000031.1 GCA_026982375.1 Emcibacter sp.
TTTTGATGGATAATCGAATTGTCTGATATCTTCCAACTTCCGGCGGCCCTGACAGGAGCGCCGGTTTTTTTATTCTTTAGCAGGCGGGCGCGATCCAAAAATTGCGGTGCCGACACGGACAGAAGTCGCGCCGCAGGCGATTGCAGCCTGATAATCACCGCTCATGCCCATGGATAATTTGCCCAGACCATTACGCGCGGCGATCTGTTTCAGCAGGATGAAATAAGGCTTTGGGTCCTCGCCCGCTGGCGGGATGCACATCAGGCCTGCTACGGACAATTTTAACTCATCGCGGCAGAGGGTGATGAAATCATCGGCTTCCTCCGGGGCAATGCCGGCTTTTTGATTTTCTCGGCCCACATTAATCTGGATATAGCATTGAACGGACTTATTCTCTTCTGCGCTAATGCGGGCGATGGCGCGGGCCAGTTTGGTGCGGTCAACGGTTTCGATGACGTCAAACAGCTGGATGGCTTGGCGCGTTTTGTTGCTTTGCAGGGGGCCGATGAGATGAAGCTCAATGTCATCATGTTTTTTTCGCAGAGCGGGCCATTTTTCGGCGGCTTCCTGCACTTTATTTTCGCCGAAGACGCGCTGCCCCTGATTCAGAATTGACGTTATGGCGTCAGATGATTTTGTTTTGGAGACTGCCACCAGAGTGATATCCTTTGCCGCCCGCCCGGCGGCTTCTGCGGCATTGTGAATATTAAGCAAGACGGTCTCAAGTTTGCTGGTCAAGGCTAAATTCCTGTATTATGGTGCGTTATGACACAAAGAGAGTCCACATTAGCAGGCATCGCAAACCGCCTCAATCAGGATTATTGGCAAAATTATTGGCAGGATCATAAGAACACGCAGGAATTGCCGGCGTTATTTTTTGTCACAGATCAGCAGGCGGTTCCTTATCCTGAAAAAGTAATCTCTGAATTGGGCCACGGGGCCGGGGTCATTTTTCGGGATTATGATCACCCTTCCAGAACCGCGCTCTGCGAAATATTGGCCAAAATCTGCCGCAAGAAAAACATCCCCTTTCTGGTGGCAGGAGATATTTTTCTGGCCGAGAAACTGGGGGCATTCGGTGTGCATTTGCCTGAAAAGATGATGATGCAGGCCGGTGATATTCGCCGAAAACATGCTCATTGGATGATCACGGCGGCGTGTCATGATATAAATTCTGTGAAGAAGGCCGCGCGGCTGCCCATTGATGCGGCCCTGATTGCGCCGGTATTCCCAACCTATAGCCATGCAGAGACATTAACCGGAGCGCAAAAAACGCTTGGGCTGCGGGGCGTTCAGGATATGGTCAAGGCGTCCCGCCTGCCGCTTTATGGACTGGGCGGGATATCGCCAATGAACGGACATGAACTGATCGGCTCGGGGCTAGTGGGACTTGCGGCAATCCGTGGTTTTCGAAGCACGCAGGGGAGCATAACATGAGGTTGAAGAAGAAGGGAGGCGCGCAGCGCCGACCTAGCGACCAAGCGGGAGCGCAGCCCCTAGCGGCGCCTGAGCGTAATCCAAAGAAACAGGAGCGCAGCGACTTAGCGACCAAGCGGGAGCGCAGCCTTTAGCGGCGCTTGAGCGTAATCCAAAGAAACAGGAGCACAGCGACTTAGCGACCAAGTGGGAGCGCAGCCTTTAGCGGCGCCTGAGCGTAATCTAAAGAGGCTACTGGCAGAAAATTTAAAAATTCACATTGGTGCCGAGGAAAAAGACCTGACTGCTCCTTAGGGCGTCTAAATCATTTTCCTGACCATAAGCATAATAGGTAAAGCGGCCTGTGAAACGGATGTTGGAATGTATATGGTAGGCCGCGCCAATTTCAAGGGCATAGACGGTATCGTAAAATTCTTCTGTCGTGGCAAAGAACAAATCGCGCTCACGCTTATATTCCCCAAACCTTACGTCGGCGCCCCATTTTCCGCCGGCATAGCCAAGCCCGATGTCGAAACCTTTCATGCCTGAATCACGGTTCATCTTTTCCTGACTGTAGGATGCGCCAAATTTAAAACCGGCGTAGCCCATATCAACAGACAGGTTATAGGCCTGCCTCATGTTGAGCTGGTCATAGCCTGATCCAAATCCTGAAGCTTCATAAAGCGGCGACATGACAGAGCTGGGCTCTACCAGAAACTGTGACCCGAATGAAATACCCACCGCGCCCGAATCTTGCCCCGCAGGGGCATTGCCGTATGAAAAAGTGATCTGCTGGCCTGTTGTGGCAGCGCCCATTCCCGTGAAGCCAGACGGCCGGGCAGTGGAGAAGCCTGCGTTGCCCATATGGAAAATGAGCGAAGATTTAACGGCGGCGGAGTGTTGAATGAATAATTTGTTTTTAGGCGCCCCAAATCCTGCGGTTACATCATGTTCTGACGTAACAGGTTCTGATAATGTAATATATTTGTCGGCCTTTTCCTTAGGCGGACTTTTAAGAAGCGAGACTTCTGGCCCCACATTTTTTTCTTTGTCGTCACGGGCGAAAAAAGAAAGAATGACGGAGGTCAGGCCTTTATCTTCCTGAACGGCATCTTCCTGAACGGTATTTTCTGGCATGGGCTTTTGTGAAGATTGTGAATCGGCAAAGGCCGCTGCCCCCATGGCATAGATGCCCATGGTGCATATAATAGCGATGCGGCCTTTTTTATTTTTCACAGCGAATCCTCACAATTCTACTTTAAAGCAATATTATTATAATTTTGGGCGTTGTTTTTGAAACTTTAAAAAGATTCACGCCTTCTTATCCAGATGATACGCTAGAATCACATAGATATATGAAATAATACAATGTGAAAGCGTAAAAATCAATCTGGATTCATAATATCTTGGCTCATGTGACTATGCGCCTGAAAAATGACAATTTTATGTAAGAAAATCTTGTTTGACCTCTGACAAAGAGATAAACAGCTTTAAAGGTTATTCATCAATGGTTATGATGCCGCCTGAAATATGCCTGAAATATGTCTGAAATGGGAAATTGAAGTTAAGAGAATGGAATATGCATGACCGTGTATGAGAAAATTAAACATTATACAAAAAAATCGACCACAGGAATATATACGAAGGCTTTAGCCGTTATTTTGGCCCTGACATTGGGCGGATGCGGAATCTTTGGCGGCGATGATGACAGCAGCACAAAAAGACTGGAAGCCGCGGAAGAGGTCTATCAAATCGGGGTTAACGCTTATTTATGGCGGGCGTCACTGGACACATTATCCTTCATGCCTTTGAAAGCGGCGGATCAAAATGGCGGCGTTATTTTGACTGAATGGAAAGTCAATCCGGGCAATAAAAATGAACGGACAAAGGCTGACATTATCATTTTGGGCCGTAAACTTTCTGCGGATTCATTAAAAGTCACTGTTCATCGTCAGATAACGGCGGCAAATGGGTGGCAGGATACAGCGCCGCGCCCCGGTGCTTCGATCAAAATTACCAATGCTATTCTGATGCAGGCCAGGCTGCTTCGGCGGAATAATGCCCCAATTAAGTGATAGGCCAATTTAAATCACCGGCCAATTTAAATTTTATTGGGTGAACCATCCGTTGGAATGGTGGTTGGGTAACCCGAACTGTATGAAGATCAGGAAAAGCTATGACGCGCTATAACGCCGGAATTACCGAGGCAAAATGGCAAAAAATCTGGACCGAGAGAGAGACGTTCCTTGCCGTGGAAGACAGCTCTCTGCCGAAATATTATGTGCTGGAGATGTTTCCCTATCCATCCGGCAAAATTCATATGGGCCATGTGCGTAACTATACCCAGGGTGATGTTGTGGCGCGTTACCGGCGGGCAAAGGGCTTTAATGTTCTGCATCCCATGGGCTGGGACGCCTTTGGCATGCCGGCGGAAAATGCCGCCATGGAACATAATGTTCATCCGGCAAAATGGACTTACGAAAATATTGCTCATATGCGCGGTCAATTGCAACAGATGGGCTTAAGTATTGACTGGTCAAGGGAATTTGCCACCTGTGATCCGGAATATTATGGACAGGAACAGAAAATGTTTCTGGATTTCATGGAGGCCGGTCTGGTTTACCGCAAGGAATCATGGGTTAATTGGGATCCCGTGGATAATACGGTTCTGGCCAACGAGCAGGTTATCGATGGTTGTGGCTGGCGATCTGGCGCACCGGTAGAACGCCGGCGGTTGAGTCAGTGGTTCCTGAAAATCACCGAATATGCCGAAGAATTGAATGAGGCGCTGGATGGTCTGGAGCGATGGCCGGAAAAAGTTCGAACCATGCAAAAAAACTGGATCGGACGATCTGAAGGCTTGCGGCTGTTTTTTGAAATTGATCATCAGGATCCGCTGGAAGTCTATACCACGCGGCCGGATACCATATTCGGGGCCTGCGGCATGGCGATTGCGGCGGACCATCCTTTGGCGGCTGAATTGGCGAAAAGCAATCCGGCATTGCAGGAATTTATCCTTGAATGCCGCGCCGGGGCGACCACAGAAGAAGCCATGGAGAAAATGGAAAAGAAAGGCTTTGATACGGGCATTACCGCCAAATCGCCTTTCGAAGACCGTGATTTACCTGTTTTTGTCGCCAATTTTGTTCTTATGGATTATGGCACGGGCGCGATTTATATGTCGGCGGCCCATGATCAGCGTGATCTGGATTTCGCCCATAAATATAACCTTGAGGTGCGCACGGTGATCCGGCCCGACGGCGAAGGCGCGGATTTCGCCGTGGATCAAGAGGCCTATACCGGCCCCGGAACATTATTCAATTCCGGTTTCCTTGATGGCCTGACCATAGAAGCCGCCAAGGCTGAAGTCGCCCGCCGCGCGGAAAAGGGGAATTTTGGTACCAAGACCATTAATTTTCGTCTGCGGGACTGGGGCGTTTCCCGCCAGCGTTATTGGGGCTGTCCCATTCCGATCATTCATTGTGAGGATTGCGGCATTGTTCCGGTGCCGAAGGCTGACCTTCCGGTGATATTGCCGGAGGATGTCAGCTTTGACAAGCCGGGAAATCCACTGGCCCATCACCCAACATGGAAGAATGTGGATTGCCCGAAATGCCGCAAATCCGCTCGGCGCGAAACGGATACTTTTGATACTTTCATTGATTCATCATGGTATTTTGCCCGGTTTTGTTCGCCGAAATCAGACGATCCGGTGGATGCCGATGCGGCGAATTACTGGTTGCCGGTTGATCAATATGTCGGCGGCGTAGAACATGCCATCCTGCATCTGCTCTATTCACGTTTCTACACAAGGGCCATGAAAAAGATCGGCCTGTCATCGGTGGATGAACCCTTTGACGGCCTGTTCACGCAGGGTATGGTTTGTCATACTGTGTATACTGCCCAAAATGATGGTAGATATTTATACCCAGAGGAAGTAAGTTCTGGTTCTAGTCCTCACAGAGATGTGCCAAATGCAACAGGATTAATTGTACTTAACACTAGTGAACCTGTTATTTCATCAATTACACCCGTCAAAATGTCAAAATCCAAGAAAAATGTTGTCGACCCGACGGCTATCATTGACCAATACGGGGCCGATACCGCCCGCTGGTTCATGTTGTCCGACAGCCCGCCGGCGCGGGATCTGGAATGGACAGAAGAAGGTGTCGAAGGGGCATGGCGTTTCACGCAAAGGCTTTGGCGGACGATTACCATAGGCATGGAAGGCCTGCGGGATTGCGGGGCGCCTGCTGAATTCAGCAAGGCCGCGCAGGATTTGCGGCGGATAACCCATGTCAGCATTGATTCCGTTGGTCGTGATATCGAAGATTTCCATTTTAACAATGCCGTAGCGCAGATTTATAAATTTTCCAATGCCGTAAATGCCTTTAAGTCAGACGGTTCGGATGGCGATATTTACGCGCTGCGCGAAGCCCTGACGACATTGATTCAGCTTACCGCGCCGATGATGCCCCATCTGGCAGAAGAAATGTGGCAGATGATGGGACAACAGGATATTGTAACCGATGCCGCCTGGCCGATTGCGCAGCCGGAATTGATGCAGGAAAATACGGTAACGATCGCCATTCAGGTCAAAGGCAAACTCCGTGATACCATAGAGGTTCAAAAGGATATGGATAGCGCGGCGCTGGAAAAACTGGCTTTGGGTACAGAGAAAATCAAATCTGCCGTGGGCGAGCATACCATACGCAAAATCATCGTGGTGCCAAACCGTATTGTCAATATTGTCATATAGGAAAGCCTATGAAGCGCATTTTTTGTCTGAAATATTTTAAGGCCCTCATGATGTGTCTGCTGCTTCCGCTGATTTTGGGGAGCTGTGGCTTTAAACCCATGTATGGTCAGTTTTCTGATGGCAAAACCGATCTTCGGGATGTTATGGCAAATATCAGAGTGGCGGATATTACAGAAGAGGGCCGGCCCTCCCGTATCGGGCAGGTTATCCGCAATAATTTACTGGATCGCCTGACACCTTTCGGCGAAACAGCCTCAGCTGACTTTATGTTGAATGTTACTTTTTTGATCGAAGAGCATGGTTATGGTATTCGGCAGGATGAATCGGTCACGCTGCAGAATCTGAAATTGGTCGCAGCCTTCCAATTGGAAGAGGTGGCAACATCGAAAGTGGTGCTGGATTCAGCGGCGCGGGGACTTGTGACATATGACTTGGCTCAGTCGGATTATTCCAATATGATTGCCCGTAATGCGGCCCTGAAACGCCTGTCCGAAGAAGTCAGCAATCAAATGGCCACGCGTATCGGTGCTTATTTCAGCAAAACCACGGCTAAGAAATAGCCCAAGCCGTTGGACAACTTGTCGTAATCCAAGCCATAGAGTATTTCGCAAGCCATGAAATTAAACAAAAATGATATTGCCGCGCAGGTTAAAAAATTAAACCCCGCTTACCGTGCGCTCCTGATTTATGGCCGTGATGAAGGGCTGGTGCGGGAGAGGGCAGACCTTATCGCGAAGCAGCTGGTCAAAGACCTTCGTGATCCTTTTCTTGTGGCCAATATTGCCCCGGACAAATTAAAATCCGAGCCTTATCTTTTGGCGGATGAGGCGGCGGCCATATCCATGATGGGTGGCCAGCGCGTTATCCGCATTGACGGCGCAGGGGAAAATGTTACTGAGGCGGCAAAATCATTTTTGGCAAACCCCTTGGGCGACGGGTTAGTGATCATTACCGCTGGCGGCATAAAGAGAACATCTGCCCTGGTCAAGATTTTCGAGAAGGCTAAAAATGCCGCGGCCATGGCCTGTTATGAGGATGATCAGGGTAATTTGCAAAGCCTGATTTTTGAGGTGATGGGCCAGAACAACCTGAGCGTTGATCCGGCGGCGGCGGCTTACCTTCAGGGAAACTTGGGTTCAGACCGTCTGGTATCACGCGGCGAGCTTGAAAAACTGGCGCTTTATATGGGCAGCTCTCATGACGGGGCGCGGCTTTCGGTGTCGCTCGAAGATGCGCGGGCCTGTATCGGAGATAGTGGTTCATTGACTCTGGATATGATTGCCGTGGCCACAACAGGCGGTAATTTAAAGGCCCTGGATGACACGATTTTCAAGGCTTTTAATCGCGGCGAAAATGCGATCCCCATTTTGCGAAATCTGGCACGAAGGTTACAGAAACTGCATCTGATACGGGGCAGTATGGATAAGGGAATATCGGCGGACAAGGCGGTTATGGCCGTGGTTTACAGTCCCTATTCACCTGAAAAAAAATCACTTATGAACGACTTGGGGAAATGGTCCACTTCGCGGTTATCCAATGCATTGGAAATAGTTGTGCAGGCCGAATCAGATTGTAAAATAACCGGACTGCCCGCCGAAGCTCTCTGCGCCCGCGCCTGCCTGCGCATTGCCAATGCCGCTCGCGGCTAACGCATTATTTATCCACCAAAGGATGTTTTGCTCTGTGATTGACCTTCTCGGACCATATGAATAATTTGGTGCTTGTCAAAATATCATTGCCCTTTCCCAAAAATCCAAAATAATCAATATAGCCATGAATGGTCAGTGTTTGTCTTCTTGTAAAAGCTAAAAAATAACGCAGATATACAATCTTTAATTGTAATTTGATACCTCGGATTATTATATATATTGACCATTTTTGGGAAATGTTAATAGCATTAATGTTATTTTAAGTATTAT
Organism: Emcibacter sp.; assembly: GCA_026982375.1. Classification (GTDB taxonomy): domain Bacteria; phylum Pseudomonadota; class Alphaproteobacteria; order Sphingomonadales; family Emcibacteraceae; genus Paremcibacter. Next base: position 8,095 of record JALSHF010000031.1, read on the forward strand.
TTCATTAACATTGCTCAACATTAAGTAGTAAATCATGATGTTATTTTTTAGGAGAATAATGTGACTTTATACGCCATGGTCAATTCTGATGATGAGATTTCTTTGACGTTAAAATCTATTATGGATTTAACAGAAGCCGAAAATTTACGCCTGACTTTTCTGGATTGTCTGGCGCAGGGAAAAAATCTGAAAATTGTGGCTGGTGAGGTCGAGCGCATTACGACACCATGCCTTCAGATACTGCTCTCCCTTAAAAACAGGGCAGAGCTTGACCATATTGATTTTTCGATAATTGACATGCCGGACTCCTTTAAAACTGCGCTTCATGATATTGGACTTGAGGAATATTTAGCCCCCGTGGAGCAAAGAGTATGAAGAAAACCGCCCTGACAATTGACGATTCAAAAACCATGCGGGATATGGTGTCATTCACCCTGAAAAATGCGGGCTATGACGTTGTCGAAGCTGAAAATGGACAGTTGGGCCTTGATAAAATAACCGGGGCTTCGTTCGATGTTATTATTACAGATGTCAATATGCCGGTGATGGATGGCATTACCTTCACCCGCGAGGCCCGTAAGCGCGCAGAGGCAAAGACAACCCCAATTCTTATTTTAACCACAGAAAGTGGCGCCGATATCAAAAATGAAGGCCGAAGCGCCGGCGCGACGGGATGGATTGTGAAGCCCTTTAATCCTGAAAAACTACTTCAAGTTGTTGAAAAAGTCTGTGGATCATAAAATATTTGGGGATTTGAAAGAGAATAATCCAAATGCATATGGTGCGAATAACCTATTTTAAGGAAGAATAATGTCAGACCCAATGGAGCAGTTTAAAGTCATATTCTTTGAAGAATGTTCTGACTTATTGATCAGCCTTGAGGAAGGCCTGATGCAATTACAGGCCGGTGATAGTGACGAGGAAGTGGTTCATTCTGTTTTCCGCGCGGTTCATTCCATCAAAGGCGGCGCAGGGGCTTTCGGCTTTGATCGTCTGGTTTCATTTGCCCATATTCAGGAAACATTATTGGATGACATAAGGTCGGGCGCACTGGAGATGGAGCCGGCGTATATCGCCGTCCTGCTTCAGGCTTTTGATATATTGAGCGAGCTGGTCGGCGCCGCGCAGCGCGGTGAAGAGGTTGCTGATGATCTGGGCAGTGATGTGGCCAAAGCCATGAAAGCCATTCTGGATCAAACAGGGGTGCCGATGGCGCAGAAAGATGAGCCCGCCCCCGCCAGTGAGCCTGAAGTTGATACGGATATCGCAGAAAAAAATATGCGGCTTTTCAGAATCTCATTCAAGCCCTATGAAGAATTATTTCAACGGGCAAATGAGCCAATTCTATTGATTAGGGAGCTTGGAACGTTAGGCGATCTTACCGTGACGCTGGATGTCTCTGATGTGCCGGATATCGAAGAAATGGAAGCAGAGCATGCCTATTTTTCGTGGGATTTCAGTTTAATAACAGAATATGACGAAGCGGCCATTCGGGAAGTTTTTGAATTTGTCGAAGATGATTGTGATCTGCAGATCACGGACCATGGGGTTTATCTGTCACCGGAGGCATTTGTCGAGGATGCGCAGGCCGGTTTATTCGAGGATATTGAAGATGAGCCAGATGTTTCAAAAACGCAAAAAGCCGTAAAAGCCGCCAAACCCGGTGAAACGGTTGTCAGTCAATCTATTCGCGTTGAACTGGATAAGGTGGATACATTGGTGAATATGGTGGGCGAACTAGTGATAACGCAGGCCATGTTGCGCGAACAGGGCGGCGAACTTCTGGTGGAACAATATCCAAATCTCGTTCAGGGTATCGAAGATCTGTCCCGTCATATTCGTGATTTGCAGGACTGCGTTATGGCCATCAGGGCCCAGCCCGTGAAGTCCGTATTCTCCCGCATGCCGCGCCTGATTCGGGAATTGACGGCCACGCTTGGCAAAAAAGCGTGCCTTGTGATGTCTGGTGAAGAGACCGAGGTGGATAAAACAGTTACCGAGAGAATTGGGGATCCTCTGATGCATATGATTCGCAACAGCGTTGATCATGGGCTGGAAATGCCGGATGTCCGGGCAAAGGCGGGCAAGAATGAAGAGGGGATCATAAATCTTTCTGCCTTTCATCGGGGGGGGCGTATCTTCATAGAAATCGAGGATGACGGCGCGGGGATCAATAAGAAGGTCGTTCTGGAAAAAGCGATCGCAAATGGCCTGGTAAGCCCGGACGCAAATCTTTCTGATGAAGAAATCAATAATCTTATTTTTATGCCCGGCTTCTCGACGGCTGAAAGTGTCACCAATGTTTCGGGCCGGGGCGTGGGCATGGATGTGGTTCGTAAAAATATTCAAAGCCTTGGCGGGCGTATATCCATTCGTTCGGTGGAGGGAAAAGGCAGTAAATTTACCATGTCACTGCCCCTGACATTGGCGGTTATGGACGGCATGGTGGTGGATATTGGGCCTGAGAAATATGTTTTGCCATTGGCCAATATTATTCAGACCCTCCGCCCCGGGAAAGAGGATGTCAATAGCTTGCCCGATGGCCGGAATGTCATGATGTTCCGGGGGGAATATATACTTTTGGTTCCCTTATATGACCTGTATCACATTGAAAACGCCATTGAAAACCCTTGCGAGGGACTTGTCGTGGTGGTCGAAGGCGACGGCGGAGTCTTAATGGGCTTTATTGTGGATGACCTTGTTAACCAGCAACAGGTTGTCATTAAAAGCCTGGAGTCAAACTATGCTCTGGTTGAGGGGGTGTCCGGCGCCACTATTCTGGGAAATGGCCGCGTGTCGCTGATTGTGGATATCTCCACCATACAGGATATGTCGGCAAATCAATCAAGGGAATTTCAATCTGCCTTGCCGGAAACAAACAAGATTTCCCCACAGGCACAAATCAGCTCGGAGATACACTGATGACAAATCAAGAAACCAATGATCAAATCACCGCAGAGATGGTCAATGATATGTCCGGCCAAAAGGGCGATATCAAGCAATATATCTCCTTTAATGTTGGTAAGGAACTTTACGCGGTTGAAATCACAACTGTACGAGAAATCAAAGGCTGGATTCCCACGACAAGTCTGCCCAATTCACCGGACTATATGCGCGGTGTGATTAATATGCGCGGGGTGATTGTCCCGGTATTTGATCTGCGAACGCGGTTCAGCAGGGGACATACGCAGCCCGGCAAAAGCCATGTGGTCATCATCGTTAAATTAGGTGAACGAACGATCGGTATTCTTGTGGATGCCGTTTCCGATATTCTCACCATTCCACAAGAAGATATCCTGTCAGTGCCGGATAAGGACGCAAACCCGGAATATGCCTTCATGGAAGGACTGGTGTCCGTCGAAGATAAAATGGTTGCGATCATTAAGCCCCGGATGCTTTTTGATATGAATTTAATTCCTGATTTGGACTCCGCCGCAGCTTGAACGTGAACAAATCGCAAGAAATAGAATATTGAATATTAAGGAGAACAGCCGATGACTAAAAATTCCTCTGCGCTTGTGAATATGGCGCGTAACATAAAAGCCAAAACATTTGGTGTCATAATTTCCGCCCTGATTGTGGCCTCACTGGCCATTTTTATCGCCGTGGCTGCCACAAGCGGGAATTTGCTCTATCCCTTGACGGGCGGGGCGCTGCTGGTTGTCCTCCTAATAACTTCATGGGCTTACCGCCGCAAGTATGCCGAGGAAATGACGATAATCCATGGGGCATTGTCCCGATTGTCCGAGGGTGACGTGACATTGGATATGTCCGAAGAAAACCCCTCTGAGGATATGCAGGATATTTGCAGGTCGATTGACGACGTTAGGGATACGGCTCTGGAATCGCGCCGCTTGCTGGCAGAGGCGGGCAGTCAGATACAGGCCATCGGCAAGGCGCAGGCGGTGATTGAATTTGATATGGAGGGTATGATTCTCACCGCGAACGATAACTTCCTGCAAGTCATAGGCTATAGCCTTGATGAAGTTCAGGGCCGGCATCACAGTATGTTTGTGGAAGCCTCATATAAGGATAGCTCCGAATATAGAGAGTTCTGGCTAAAACTCAATCGGGGTGAATTTGAATCCAGCCAATATCGGCGCCTGGGCAAGGGGGGAAAGGCGATCTGGATCGAGGCGTCTTATAATCCTATATTTGACGAAAATGGCAAGCCGGTTAAAGTCGTGAAATATGCCAGTGATATTACGACTCAAAAGCTTTTAGCCGGTGAAAACCAGCGTATCAAGATTGCTCTTGATAATGCCAGTACCAATGTGATGGTGGCGGATGCCGATTTGAATATTGTTTATATGAATAAAACGCTGATAAAAATGATGCAGCAGTCTGAATCAGATTTAAGAAAAACCCTGCCCAATTTTAATGCCGCAAAACTCATTGGGACAAATATTGATGTTTTTCATAAAAACCCGGCCCACCAACGGGGTATATTGCAAAACCTGACCAACACGGTCAATACGAATATCAAAGTTGGCGCGTTTGATTTCAACCTGATTGTTAATCCGGTGACCGATGCGAATGGCGACCTGTTGGGTACAGTCGTTGAATGGAAAGATATGACAGAGGAACTGGCGATCGAAGAAGAGATCAATGTGGTTGTGAATGCGGCAGCGGCGGGTGATTTCACCAAACGGATCAGCATCGAAGATAAAGAAGGCTTCATGTTAAGCCTTGCCCATAACATAAATACCATCGGGGTCAATACACAAGCCGCGACGGATGATCTGGTGCGGGTGCTAGGCGAACTGGCCAAGGGTAATCTGACCGAGAAGATCGAAGCAGATTATGAAGGCACCTTTGACCTGCTGAAAAACAGCTCAAATGAAACCGCACGTCAATTGATGAGTATAGTAGGTCAGGTGAACCAGTCTGCGGCAGAGGTGGCGACGGCTTCTGCGGAGCTGTCCACGGGCAGTGATGATTTGAGCCGCCGGACAGAGGCGCAGGCCTCATCTTTGGAAGAAACGGCTGCCTCTATGGAAGAACTGGCGGTTACCGTGAAGCAAAACTCGGAAAATGCCGAAGATGCCAACAAGCTGGCCGAGCAATCTCGTGAAATGGCCAATGATGGCGGCGAGATCGCCAAGCAAGCGGTCGAAGCCATGAGCGTTATTGAAAATTCCTCTCAACAGGTTTCCGATATCATCGGGGTTATTGATGATCTGGCTTTTCAAACCAACCTGTTGGCCCTGAATGCCGCGGTGGAAGCCGCCCGCGCAGGCGAAGCGGGTAAAGGTTTCGCGGTTGTTGCAGAAGAGGTGCGCACGCTGGCCCAGCGGTCGGCCCAGGCGTCCAATGAAATCAAATCCTTGATTACCAGCTCAAATACTCAGGTTAAAAACGGGGTTGAACTGGTGAATAAGGCGGGGGCTTCCTTAAGTGAAATTCGGGGGTCTATTGCCCAAGTCGCGGAAATTGTTGCTGAGATTGCCAGCGCGAGTTCAGAACAGGCTCAGGGTATTGATGAGGTAAATGTGGCCATCGCAGAGATGGATGATATGACCCAGCAAAACTCATCGCTTGTGGAACAAAGTACGGCATCGGCCAGAGTATTGGAAGGTCAGGCCACTGAAATGCAACGTTTAATGTCTTTCTTTAAAGTTGGTGAAATGACGGAACAAATGACCGCAGCATCGACAGTACAGGCGCAGCAGAGCAAAGTGAAAGAATATGCCGCAGAGGCGCAAATCATGACGCCTGTCATGAATAAGAAGACGGCTGCTAACGGGGCAGGGGCGGGCTGGTCTGAATTTTAGGAGATAGGCTCATGCCGATGCCAGCGACAAAGACCCGGGAATTTGAGTGGCGAGATCAGGACTTCGAATTTTTAGCAAATTTGCTTTATGAGAAAACCGGCATCGTGCTGAACGAGAAGAAAAAGGAAATGATGTATGGCCGTCTGGTGCGACGCCTTCGGGCGCTGGACATCAAGAGTTTCGCTGACTATTGTGATTATCTTCGGGGTTCATCCGGAAATGTGGAATTGGGCTTTACGTTGAATGCGATCACCACAAATACGACCAATTTTTTCCGGGAAAACCATCATTTTGATTATCTGCGGGATAAAATCCTGCCGCCTGTCCGCAAGCAAATAGATCAGAACCCAAACCATCATTTTCGCATATGGTCTGCGGGATGCTCTTCGGGACAGGAACCCTACAGTATTGCCATGGTCATGCAGAAAATTCTGGGTAAAAAAGCGCAGAACAGCAAGATTCTGGCCACGGATCTGGACAGTAATGTTCTGGATAAGGGCAAGCGCGGGCAGTATGATGCCAAATTATGTCGGGAAACCATTCCCAGACTGTTTTTAGCCACCCATACCCAAAAAGTTAAAAGTGCCAAAGGCGATGAGCTCGTCATATCGGACGCTATCAAAAAGCTTATCTCATTCAAGCAATTGAACCTATTGCATGATTGGCCCATGACCGGGTCTTTTGACGCCATTTTCTGCCGAAATGTCATGATTTATTTTGATAAGGCCACTCAGAAAAAACTGGTCAGACGCTATGCGGAATATCTTAAGCCAGGCGGCGTTCTTTATGTCGGGCATTCTGAAAGCTTGCTCAGCGTATCTGATATTTTTAAATGTCAGGGGAAAACCATATACAGGAAAATATCGTGAGAGATTCTTCTCTGAAGCTTTTGAAAAATGGACGCAATGGGCCATTTCCTGTTGATCGTCGCCGCCATGAAGCTCTGTCCGATATTCCTGCCGGGACAAATTATTATGATTCACATTACGATACCATGGTTCATAAAATTAATGAGGGCGGCTTTTGTGTTCTCAGCCGGTCAAGCCATATCATTATGACCACGCTTGGATCCTGCATTTCGGTCTGCATGCATGATCCAGAGGCCCGGGTAGGGGGTATGAACCATTTTTTATTGCCGGAATGCCGGGCAGCCGGGTCGGGAAATAACCTGAGCATGAGGTACGGGATAAACGCTATGGAAACGCTGTTTAATGAAGTTATCAAACGGGGCGGCAAGAAATCAAGATTGGTGGTTAAAGCCTTTGGCGCGGGCAAGGTAATAAATATCTCCAGCGATATCGGCGCAAGAAACCAGCTTTTTTTAAAGCAATATATTGCCGATGAAGGCTTGAAACTTGCGAGAGAGGATTTGGGCGGGAATTTTCCGCGCAGCGTGATTTTTTATCCGTCCAGCGGCAAGGCTTTCGTCAGGATATTGCGCCGGGCCAGTGATGTGATAATCGGCGAGCAAGAAGAACGGTTCCGCAGGAAAATCAGTGATGAATTCAGCGCCAGTGACATCAAATTATTTTAGGAGGACGATATAATGATAAAGAAAATTAGATTATTGATTATTGATGACTCCCCATTGATCCGGGCGATGTTAAAATCCATCGTGGCTGACGATCCTGCTATCGACGTTGTGGGAGAGGCTGCCGATCCCATGGAAGCGCGAAATAAAATCAAACAATTAAATCCGGATGTGGTGACGCTTGATGTGGAAATGCCCAAAATGGACGGCTTGTCTTTTTTGGAAAAAATTATGTCTTTGCGGCCGATGCCGGTCATTATGGTCTCTACGCTGACGCAAAAAGGTGCCGATGTGACTCTTCGGGCTTTGGAACTCGGGGCCGTGGATTATGTGGCGAAACCATTGAATCAGGATTTGACCGTCGTCGGACAGGAATTGCTGATGAAAATCAAGGTCGCCAGCAATGCGCGGGTTAGTGGAAAAAAACACTTGGACAAGGCGCATCAGCCCATCGTAAATCCAGGAAAATATTCTAAAAAGCTTATCGCCGTCGGCTCCTCTACGGGCGGGGTGGAAGCCTTGTATGATATTATTTTGCAATTGCCGGTTAATTGCCCGCCCGTGGTTGTTGCGCAGCATATTTCCAAAGGATTTTCCGAACGCTTTGCAGAACGGGTGAATAGATGCGCCGAAATAAATGTTAAAGAGGCGGTGGACGGTGAGAAATTTGTGGCCGGTACGGTCTATATCGCGCAGGGGGGCAAGCATATTTCGATAAAGAAAACCGGCTGCGAGTATTTTTGTCAAATAATTGAGGATATAGAAGGGGCAAGCTTTCGGCCTTCCGTGGACAGGCTTTTTCTTTCGGTTGCCGAAGTTATTGGCCGTGATGCGGTTGGCGTTATCTTGACAGGTATGGGGAAAGACGGGGCGCTGGGCATGCTCACAATGCGCAAACAGGGCGCTGCCACATTAGGACAGGATGAGAAAAGCAGCGTTGTATATGGTATGCCGAGGGCGGCCATGATGGCGGGCGGCGTCGAAAAACAGGTTTCCCTTGGTCAAATGGCGCGGCATATTGTGTTGGCCTGCACCCAAAATATGCGCCTGAAGAAAGCAGGGGCTGATGACAGGTAATTCACAGCGAAAAAATAATGACGGCGGCCTTGGGATGGATGTCAAGGATATTCACGATATCCGGCAATTGGCTCTGGCTAATATCAGTGAAGAAATATTGGAAATTTCCAATATTGTTGAAAACAGCATTGTTGATCTGTCCGGCGAATTTCAGAAATTGGCACAATTTTCAAAGCAGCAGGCCGAGAGTATTGCGCTGGTACGTGATTTGCTCAATCCGCAAGAGACCGGCAAAGGTCATTCGGCTCATAATGTTATGCATGAAATATTGACGGAAACCGCCCAGGTCTCCGACATTCTTCAACAGAATGTCAACAAGATGGTCTATTCAATTCAGTTTCAGGACAGAACCCGGCAACTGATGCTGGCCATATCAGCAAGCCTTAATATTATCATCAAAATATCGGAATCGGCGCATAGTGGTCAAGGTGACGAGACGATAAGGAAAACGGGACTTATTTCCGATGAAAATAGAAATATATTACGTCAACTGATCGAAAATGCAGCCCATAAGGAACTTGACCAAAATTATATCCTGAGAATGTTTGTGGGCGGTCTCAAGGAAAAGGCGCCGTTGGGGCAAGAAGATTCGACTGAATTAAATGATATAGAGTTTTTCTGATTTGAGGTTTTTATGGAATATAAAATAGCCGTTAAAGGCGGCACTTTTGAAGCAAAGTTGAGCAAAAAAATCACATTCTCGGATCTGGACGGATTTCGTGAAATGGTTAAGAGAATGGTGGATAGCGGTTCAAATAGTCATATTGTGGATTTGGCGGATGTTGAATTTATCGATTCAGCAGGCCTTGGCATGCTGTTGCTGGCCCGGGATGAAATTTCAAAAAAATCATCCAGCCTGATATTGAAATCACCTCGGGGGCAAGTGCAGCGCATGCTCCATGTTGCACGGTTTGAGCTAAAGTTTGACATTGACAATAATCAGGGACCGGATCCGGAGTGAAACTTATATGATGGAAAATTTGGGTATAAAAAAATATTATGATCGCCTGTCGGATGACCTCAGGGTTGCCAAAATCATGCAAAAATCTTTGTTGCCACCACAATTGAAAATTGAGGCAATATCCAAGAGCCACAAGCTTAATATTGCCTACCAATGTGAATCTCCGGATGATCTGGCCGGCAATTTTTGGGGTGTGGATGTGTTTGACCCTGATCGATTATTCTTTTATATGGCGGATTTCTCCGGTCACGGGCTGTCCGCCGCGTTAAATACTTTCCGGCTTCATTCCATTATGTCGGTTTATGGTAACGATCTGCAGGACAATAGCCTATCGCCCGCCGATTATCTGGAGAAATTGAACCGCGATTTGTTTGCCTTATTACCAACGGAGCAATATGCCACCATGCTATGCGGGATTATTGACCTGAAAAGGGATGTTTTTACTTTCGCCGCCGCGGCCCCGCCTGCCCCTGTAAAAATGACTGTGGGGTTGCAGGACATAATTGCTCTGGATCCCTCAGGCGCTCCCCTTGGGATGATCGAAGATGCTGCCTATGAGGTTCGGGAAATCCCGTTCAAAAAAAATGAAATGTTATTTTTCTATAGCGACGCCCTGATAGAAAGTCAGGATATGAAGGGGGATATGATCGGGGAAGATAAATTTATCGATTTCTGCTGTGAGGCAAACATGGCGGCCCGGCCGCCGGGAAAATTTCTGGATTATTTCATGGAAAAATTTGACAGCCATGTGGCAAGACCATTGACAGGCGATCTTACAGCGATAACCTTGATCAGAAAGTAAGACCCTTATATCTCAAATTTTGTCGATAGCACGATGGATGACGTTGTTTTTTCAATTCCGGTCATCTTTCCGATTTCATCAAGGGTTTTATCTATTTCTTCTGTGGTTTCTGCCTTGACCATGGCAATCATGTCATAGATACCGCTTACCGCATATACGGCCTTGATCAGGGGGTTTTTTTTCAAATTCTGTAAAATATGATCAGCAAATTTCGGGTTGAGCTGGATTAAAACATGCGCCGTAATCTGGTGCCTTTTATAATCTTCGTTAAACCGTATGGTATAGCCCGCTATGATACCCCGATCTTCCAGACGCGAGATACGATCCTGAACCGTAGATCGTGATAAGCCCAGCGCCCGCGCCAGAGCCGTGGTGCTTTCCCGGCCATTGTTTTTCAGCAGGTTAATTAATTTTTGATCTGTTGCATCCATCTCCGTAAAATGCCGGATAACCCGTTAAATCGCAAGATAAAAATGCGCAATTTGCAATTGTCATCTGGTCATATAATTGTATATTATGGGCCGAAAGATAAAAATATGATACGCCATTAAGGCCAACCACCAAGAGGAGGCATGAAATAAATATTATGGGTCAACAGGATATTGCCATTCTAGAGCAGGTCACGGCGCAAAGCAGATTGCAAGGGCTTGATTCCACCTATGCCGTCATTCGCCGCGCGGCGTCTGAGGGGCCGGAAAGGACGGCCCTCAATTTCTTGAGGGCGGGCAACGCACAAGAGGCCCCGGTTACGATTTCCTACGCAAATCTTTTCTCGCGGGTAACGCAGACGGCTAACCTGTTCCATGATTTGGGGCTTGGTGCCAGAGATGTGGTTTCTTATATTCTTCCCAATCTGCCGGAAACCCATTATGTCCTTTGGGGCGGCGAGGCTGCGGGCATTGCAAATCCCATAAACCCCCTGCTGGATGTGGATCATATCGTCGGTATTATGAATGCGGCGCAATCCATGATATTGGTCACCATGGGGCCAAATACGCACAGTGAAATATGGTCGAAAGTCAAGCATATCAAAGACCGGGTGCCCAGCTTGAAATATATCATTCAGGTCATGAGTCAGAATGATCATCCGGAATATGCGCAGGATATGGATATTCTGCAATATGAGGCGGTGATTGACCGCTATGATGGGGGCCGTTTAGATAGTGGCCGCATATTTGACAAGGATGATATATGTTCCCTGTTTCATACGGGCGGCACCACCGGCACCCCGAAAATGGCCCGGCACAGCCATAATAATGAGATCACCAACAGTATGATGGTTGGGTTGGCGATGGAGGTGTCATCTGATGACGTTGGCCTGTGCGGTTTGCCTCTGTTCCATGTGAATGCCGCGATCATTACAGGGCTTGTGTGCTTTTTAAAGGGCGCTGAGATCATACTTGCCACCCCCGCAGGCTTCAGGACGCCGGGATTGCTCCCTGATTTCTGGCAAATCGTAGAGAAATACCGGGTTACTTTTTTCAGCGGTGTGCCAACCATTTATTCGGGCCTGCTGCAGGTGCCGGTGAGGGGGGCGGATTTATCGTCACTTCGGGTGGCCATTTGCGGCGCCGCGCCCATGCCGTCGGAACTTATCCGAAAATTTGAAAAAGCAACAGGCCTGATCCTGATCGAAGGCTACGGCATGACCGAAGGCACCTGCGTGAGCAGTTGCAACCCGCTTCATGGAGAGCGCCGGGTCGGGTCAGTCGGCTTGCGCCTGCCTTATCAACAATTAAAGACGGTGATCCTGGATGGGGATGGTCATTATGTCCGGGATTGCAAAATTGACGAAATCGGCAGTGTCCTTCTCAAAGGGCCAAATGTTTTTTCGGGTTACCTTGAACCGTCGGATAATGACGGCATCTGGCTGCAGGATGGCTGGTTCAATAGCGGTGATATGGGCCGCCTGGACGAACAGGGTTATTTATGGCTGACGGGACGAACCAAGGAATTAATCATTCGAGGCGGGCATAACATTGACCCCGCGATCATTGAAAATGCCTTAAACAAGCATGATGACGTTATGGCAGCCGCCGCCGTTGGCCGGCCCGATATTTATGCCGGAGAAGTGCCGGTGGCTTATGTGGTGCTTAAACCAGATGCGAAATGCGCCGCGCCGGAATTGATGGATTTTGCGGCAGAAAATATTGCCGAAAGGAGCGCGGTGCCAAAAGAAATATATCTGCTTGACGCGCTGCCCCTCACGGCTGTCGGGAAAATTTTCAAGCCCGCTTTAAAACAGGATATTATCAAGCGTGTCATTCAAGACGCCCTTGGAGATTCAGGCGTGCTTTTTACAATTTCTGTGGAACCTGATAAATCATATGGTACTGTGGCACTCATTGATGTTGATTCCGCCGCCGGGGAAGAAAAAATTGACCGCATGAAACATATCCTGGATCAATATATATTTCATGCAAAAATAAGCAAAAAAGATTTAAAAAAACAGGGATAAAATAATGCAACCAGCAAAACATGAACATTGGTCGTCGGGCTTTACTTTTCTTCTGGCCGCCGTGGGGAGCGCGGTCGGCCTTGGAAATATTTGGCGGTTTCCTTATGTGGTTGCTGAAAACGGCGGCGGCGCATTTGTCTTGATATATCTGGCCATTGTGCTGGTCTTTGGCATTCCCCTGCTGATGTCCGAACTTATGATCGGGCGCAGCACGCAAAAACCACCCTTGACGGCGGTTCAGCAATTGGCAAAAGGCACCAGAGCTCAAAGATTATGGGATTTGCTGGGCTGGTCTTATTTGTTGGTTCCGCTGGGCATATTGACTTTTTATTCTGTGGTTGCGGGCTGGACGATTGATTATGCCATTGGTATGGGGCTTGGCTCATTCAATGACCTGCAGGACGGCGATTCAGCCAGAATGTTTCAGGAATTACAGGATAGTCCGGCGAAACTGATTTTCTGGATGACATTATCCATAGGCATTACGGTGGCTATTGTGGCGCGGGGTTTGAAATCAGGCTTGGAAACAACGGTTAAAATATTAATGCCGGCCCTGTTCGCTATCTTGATTATATTGGTGTTATATGCCTCGATCACAGGTGATTTTGCCCGAAGCCTTGATTTTATGTTCACGCCGGATTTCTCAAAAATAACGCCGGAGCTTGTTTTGATGGCTGCGGGACAAGCCTTCTTTTCCCTGTCATTGGGCAGCGGGGCGATCATGGTTTATGGTTCTTATCTGACCCGTGATATTTCCATTCCCAAAATGGCTGTTGGCGTTGCTTTCGCCGATAGTTTCGTGGCGTTGCTGGCTGGTTTTGCCATCTTCCCGATCGTCTTTGCCTTTGGCGTTGATCATGCGGCGGGGCCGGGACTGGTCTTTGTGACCCTGCCGATTGTCTTTAATGATATGGGCGGTATTGGTCAGATATTTGGCCTGCTTTTCTTCTTGCTTCTGGCCTTTGCGGCGGTGACATCGACAATTTCATTGCTGGAGCCTATGGTGGCCCAATTCTCGGAAGATGGTAAATTCAAACGCGCGCGGGCGGCCATATATACGGGGGCTGGTATCTGGTTCGTGGGTATATTTGTGGCCCTGTCCAGCAATATTCTAAAAGATGTTTACCCCCTTGGATTTATCCCCTTGTTTGAGGATAAGAATATTGCAGGATTAATTGAGTTCCTTGCCGCCAATGTCTTTATGTTGCTGAATGGATTGCTGGTCGCGCTGTTTGTGGGCTGGTCTATCAAGCGATCCGTTACATTGGAAGAAATGGGCCTTGGGGATTCAGTGATCTTTAAAATATGGTTTATGCTGGTGCGTTTTGTCGTGCCGCTGGGGGTTGCCTTTATTTTCTATGATGTTGTCATGTAGCAAGATTTCTTTATTTCAGGCGGCCAACACAGATTTGGTCTTCTTTTAGGCCAAGGTCAAGAATATCTTGCGGCAAGGAATGGCCCATAATAAGGGCGGCGGTAATCCGGCCCATTGCAGGCGCGGTCTTTATGCCAAAACCGCCTTGCCCCGCAAGCCAGAAAAAGCCGTCTTCCTGCGGATCAAACCCGACAACCGGATGTCCGTCGGCCACATGATTACGCAGCCCGGCCCAGCTATGGTCAATTTTATTGACTGCCATATTGGTTGCTTTTTCCAGACAATGGGCCGCATGAGCGATGTCAATTTCCTCAGGCTGTGCGTCACATGGCACGGTCAGATTTTGATCCGCCGGCGTGATGAGAATTTTTCCTGAATTTGGCTTAAAGTAAAATTTCTCTGCCGCATCCATAACGATCGGCCAGTCATCTTTGGCAGGCTGTATATCCAGCGGGATGTCAATGAGCGCCATTGTCCGGCGAAGGGGCTGAATATTTATGGGCGAAATATTCGCCATTTCAGCAATTTGATCCACCCATGCGCCCGCCGCATTAATGATGATCGGTGCGCAAAATTCACCCTGCGTGGATGTGACATGCCACGGGCCTTTCTGGCGGCGCAGGTTTTTCACTTCGGCATTGCTGATAACTTTGCCGCCGCTGGATTTTATGGCCCGCAGATAACCTTCATGGAGCGCCGAGACATCAATATCGGCCACATCCTGTTCCCGCAGCGCGCTATCTTGATATTCTTCCGCGATATGGGGCAGCGCCTGTCTGGTTTCTTGATGGTCAAGCAATGTAATGCCGACGTTTATTTCTGATAAATTATGCCGCAGCTTGCCAAGAGCCCCCGCATTTTCTCTGGTCGTAATATAGAATAAGTCTCTGGGCGAAAGCAGGGGGTGCGATGTAAAGCCATTGGGAGGATTGCGCAAAAAATCTTCGCTTGCCTTTATGAGCGCATGAAGCGCAGGGTCGCCGCCATTATATCCCTTTTGAAAAATGGCCGCTGATCGGCCTGTGGTGTGATAGCCGGGCTGACATTCTTTTTCCAGAATGACAACCTTGCCCGTTTCGCGCAGCTCATATCCGGCGGAGGCTCCGGCAATGCCGCCGCCGATAATGATAAAATCTGCTGTTTCCGGTTCCATCTTCACGACTTGAATTATCCTTTAAATCAACAAAATATTCCAGTCTAATCTTGTTAAGTGCCAACCTATTCCCATTGAAAGATAGTGACAATAAAAATTTTTAAAAATTACCTTATGCTGTGATGCAATAAAACACTTAAACCGGAAAGCAAATATAAGCGCATTTTTTTTCGCAGTTGCACAATTTTATTGTAGCATAAACCGCTAAATTTGATAGATTATTGGGGAATGTGAATTATCAGCCGGATATGGAGCTAATATTTATGAGAAAAACACCCAAGGATTTTTTTAAACCACTGTCGATTGGTGCGCCCATACCTTACCGGGAAATTCCGGTTTCTTTGGAGAGGATGATTCACTTCTTCCCGCCCCAGATTGAAAAAATGCGCAATAAAATTCCAGATATGATTGGTAAGGTTGATGTCTTGCTGGGCAATCTGGAAGATGCCATTCCGGCGGATTCCAAAGAACAGGCCCGGGCCGGCTTTATTGAGGTGGCGCAGAATAATGAATTTGGTTCCACAGGGCTATGGACAAGAGTGAATTGCTTGAATAGTCCATGGTTTTTGGATGATGTGACGGAAATCACTTCGAAAATTGGTGATAAACTGGATGTCATTATGTTGCCAAAAGTTGAAGGGCCATGGGATATTCATTATCTGGACCAACTGCTGGCCCAATTGGAATCGCGGCATAATATCGCCAAACCCATTATGATCCATGCCATTCTTGAAACGGCGCAAGGCGTCAATAATGTGGAGGAAATCGCTGCCGCCAGCCCGCGTATGCATGGCATGAGCCTTGGGCCTGCGGATCTTGCCGCATCACGCGGCATGAAAACCACACGCGTTGGCGGCGGGCATCCGTCTTATGGTATCATTGCTGATGATACCGGGGACGGCGCCCCGCGTAATTTTTATCAACAGGATTTATGGCATTTTACGGTGGCTAAAATGGTTGATGCCTGTATGGCTTATGGCTTGAAAGCCTTTTATGGCCCATTTGGTGATTTTTCCGATGATGCGGCCTGCGAGGCCCAGTTCCGCAATGCCTTTCTTATGGGCTGTATGGGGGCATGGTCTTTGCATCCAAAGCAGATTGAAATTGCCAAAAAAGTCTTTAGTCCGGACGTGGGGGAGGTCATATTTGCCAAAAAAATTCTGGCCGCCATGCCGGATGGTACGGGGGCTGTCATGATTGATGGTAAAATGCAGGATGACGCCACATGGAAGCAAGCCAAGGTGATCGTTGATCTGGCGAAAATTGTGGCTTCTAAAGATAAAGAGCTTGGGGCGAAATACGGCTTTTAACAGAACAGATCATCCTCTTAGGAAATAATGCGTTCTTTCGGTATTTCGATGGAAACTTCGGTGCCTTTATCGCTTTCGCTTTTTAAGCTTAATGTGCCGCCGTGCATTTCGACCAGAGCCTTTGTGAGCGGCAGACCAAGGCCCGTTCCCTCAAAATTCCGGTTTAGGGTATTTTCAATCTGCCGAAAAGTTTTCATGGCCTCTTCAAGCTGATCCGGCGCCATGCCAATGCCGGTATCCTTGATCATTATTACTAGATTCCCCGATGGGACGAGGCGAACGCTTATGGATATTTCGCCCTTTTGCGGGGTAAATTTAATGGCATTTGACATGATGTTGAGGATGGCTTGCCGTATTTTCTGTTCATCTGCGAACAGATAATATGACCGGGGGGATTGATAATCGATGGAGATGTTTTTTTTATTGGCTTGCGGCGACATCATTTTAAGGGTGTTTTTTATCAGTTTTGAGATATCAAATTCACATTCATGAATTTCCATTTCCCTGGCTTCAATTTTTGACAAATCCAGAATATCATTGATGATACTCAGCAAATGTTCTGCGGATGTATGAATATGCTCGCCGTATTCTGCGAGTGTCTTTATATCGAGTTTATAATCGGAAGACCTGTGGATCATATCGGAAAAGCCGATTATTGAATTGAGCGGGGTTCTTAATTCGTGGCTCATATTTGCCAGAAATTGTGATTTGGTATGATTGGAAAGCTCGGCTTCTTCCTTGGCTTTTGTTAATTCCTTTGTTTGCCTTTCCGCTTCGGAAGACATCCATTGTATGAAAGGAACCCACCGGATTAAGCCAATGGCGATTAATAGATACCCGATGAGGTTGCCAAGGACATTTTTTAATACCGCCTGTATCGGTGTGGGGCCAATGATCACAAATTTTGCCAGCGCATCGAATTCATCGGTAATATCAAGAAGACTGCCCATGAGAAGAAAGCAAAATCCGGTAAAGATTATTTTCCATCCTTTGCGGCGCAGGGCGACAAGGCCTTTGCCAATATGCCGTATATAAAGGACAATAAGCAGCAAAATCGATGTACGGATAGCCTCTAGGATAATTTCTTCGGTCATTAAATTCAAACTTAAGTTTAATATGTCAGGTAACGCAAAGCCGGATGAAGTTGGGCAGATATTGATAGGGAAGTAAGCTTAATAGGTTAATGAGGCATTAACAGCTGGGCAACGGGGACTTGCCAGAGGGCCAGCAAGCCACTTTATGACGCAGGGATATATTTTTGTCCAATTCGCCTTTGGGCGCAATATGCCAGTCCCAGATATCACAAGGCTCTTTCAGTCTCTGGCAAATATCTTTCGGTAAAGCCTCCTCCCTTTGTGCTGCGTCTGCGTCCGCCCAATATTGTCTTTCCAGATCGCTGATGATAAGCTGCTTTGGGGCTAAGTCAGATAATAAATCCAGATGGTCAGCCAGTAAAGCATTTTCGAAATTACCGGGGAGTGGGATATGCCGCCGCGCCGCATATGTGATCAGATTTATCGGCAGTTGGGACAATATATTGAGCGAGACGGCCAGATCAGCCCCGGGCAGTTTGTTTTTGGCTTTTGCCGCCGTAAGGCTTGGGGCAGCTTCCTGCCAATCAAACAGCGGCTTGATCAGGCCGGTCACATCATGTTCAAAGAAGGTAACCCGGTCATTTTGAGCATATTTCCTGCGAACCTTTGCCAAATGAACAATATCCACGAGGACGATCCGGTGGCCAAGCAATAACAATTCATCAACGGGCGCATCATGGAGCGCGCCCGACCCGATGATCATGATTGTTGCCTTTTCTTTTAAATCAGAAGCGGCGGCGAGGATATGCTGCTGGCATTTATCAAGATGGCCGGCCCATGCACGGCGGCATCTTTTGTAGCGTGCCTCAATGGCGATACTTTCGCGCACAAACCCCAAGGCCTTGACTTCTTTGGCCGCAGGGGTCAGGAAATGTTGTAAGGCTTCAAGAATCATAGGCTGGTTTATTCGCCTTTATAAGTGGCACCGCGTTTTTCCAGAAAAGCCGCCGTGGCTTCGGCCCGATCATCGCTTGAAAGCAAGACTTGCATGCTTTTGCGTTCCAGCCCCAATGCGCTTTCAAGGGACATGTCCGGGCCATGCAGGATCGCATATTTAATATGCTCAAGCCCCAGCGGCGGCAAGGCGGCCAATTCGCGGGCCATTTCCATGGCGCGCGTCATGACTTTGTCATCTTCAAGAACTTCACAGACAAGCCCCATGTCCTTTGCCTCATCCGCGCTGACCATCATGCCGGTCAGGCACAGGCGCATGGCATTATATTTACCCACGGCGCGAACCAGCCGCTGCGTTCCGCCTGCGCCCGGCATAACCCCGACTTTGACTTCGGGCTGGCCGAACCTGGCGCCCTTTCCCGCAATGACAATATCTGAAATCATGGCAAGCTCCATACCGCCGCCAAGGGCAAAGCCATTGACCGCCGCAATGACGGGGCGCGGGTAATCGGCAAAGGCGTTATACAGCCGCTCTATATGTGCCTTATAATAATCAATGGCGCTTAAGGCGGACATTTCCTTTAAGTCCGCGCCGGCGGCAAAGGCTTTCTCGTTGCCGGTGATGATCACGGCCCGAATGTCTTCGCGGGCTTTAAGGTCATTGAATTTTTCGGCAATCAAGGTGCGGGCATTCAGATTGAGCGCGTTATAAGCCTTGGGCCGGTTGATGCGAACCACGGCAATATGCGCTTCGGGAAATTCAAGTATGATGTCTTGTTCGGACATGGCGTTTTCCTTGAGGGCTAAAAGGCACTCAGCCCGGTTTGCATCCGGCCCAATATTAACGCATGGATATCATGGGTGCCTTCATAGGTATTGACCGCTTCCAGATTCATGGCATGACGGATGACGTGGAATTCATCGCTGATACCATTGCCGCCGTGCATGTCACGGGCCTGGCGGGCAATGTCCAATGCCTTGCCGCAACTGTTGCGTTTGAGCAATGAAATGGCATCAGGCGAAAGCTTGTTTTTTTCTTTCAGCCGCGTCGCATTAAGGCAGGCATGAAGCCCGAGCGTTATTTCTGTCTGCATGTCGGCCAGTTTTTTCTGAATTAATTGCGTGGCCGCCAGAGGTTTGCCAAATTGTTTCCGGTCAAGTGTATATTGGCGGGCCGCATGCCAACAAAATTCCGCCGCCCCCAAGGCGCCCCAGGCAATGCCAAGGCGGGCGTTGGACAGACAGCCAAGCGGGCCTTTCATACCTTCCACATTGGGCATCAGATTTTCTGTGGGCACAAAGACCTCATCCATGACAATCTCGCCAGTGATAGAGGCCCGCAGGGAGAATTTACCCTCGATTTTCGGGGCGCTTAAACCTGTCCAGCCTTTTTCCAGAATGAAGCCACGGACAATGCCATCATCGCATTTGGCCCAGACCACAAAAACATCGGCAATAGGGCTATTGGTAATCCACATTTTGGCTCCGGATATTTTATAACCGCCGTCCACAGCCCTTGCGCGGGTTTGCATGCCTGATGGATCTGAACCGGCATTAGGTTCCGTCAGCCCGAAACAGCCAACATATTCGCCGGTCGCAAGCTTGGGCAGGTATTTTTCTTTCTGCGCCTTGGAACCATAGGCATCAATGGGAAACATGACCAGCGAGCTTTGCACGGACATGGCGCTGCGATAGCCGCTATCGACCCGTTCAACTTCGCGGGCAATAAGGCCGTAAGAGACATAACCGATGCCGGCGCAGCCATAGCCTTCAATGGTCGGGCCAAGCAAGCCAAGCTCGCCCATCTTGGTCATGATGGATCGGTCAAATTTTTCATGCCGGTTGGCTTCGATTATATTCGGCATCAATTCCTTCTGGCAAAAATCATGGGCGCCGTCCCGGATCATGCGTTCTTCTTCTGTCAGAAAATCTTCCAGAAGTAATATATCTTCCCATGGGGAGGAGGGCCATTTGGGGTTTGCCATTATCATGTTCTCCTTAAAATTAGTACGTAAAACCAATGTCTTATTATTATGGTATCATTACGGTATCAGGGCAGTGACTTCAATTTCTATTTTTGCTTGCCGTTCGACCAGTGATGAGACACCGATGCAGGCCATGACCGGAAAATTCTTGCCGATTATTTTTTGATATAAGGCCCCGAATTCCGCCAGCCGGTTCCGATATCCTTCCATATCGGTGACAAACCATGTCATGCGCGTGATATGTTCCGGCCCGCTGCCGCCGGCGTTCAATATGGCCCGGATATTCAGCAAAGCCTGATGGAATTGATCCAATATATCATCGGACGTAAATTTTTCCTGCTCATCCCATCCCACGACACCGGCCAGAAAAAACATTTTTCCTTCCGCGATGATCCCGTTGGAATATCCCTTTGGACGGGGCCAGCCCTCGGGTAAAATATGTTGCATTTATATCTCCTGACCAATCAAACATGTCTAAATAAGTATTTCAATACCAAAATGCATTTTTAAATAAAAAATACTTGCTAAAAATTATTTTATATCTAAAATAACTTCAACACAAGGCTTAAATGTTGTCCGCTTGTTTATAGGTTGTAATATTATAGTAGTAAAATATTACAATGATTATATCACATGAATACGGAAGGTTATCGCAAGAATTATGTTGCAAAACACATGCTGGCCAAGGCGGAAAAATAACATTTAAGTATAAAATAGTTTAGAATATGACGAATCATGATATGAGAATTGGCATATGTTACCCAGAAAAATACCAGAAAAATACCAGAAAAACACCAGAAAAACACCAGATAAATACAAGAGGATGAAATAATGAAAATAGTTGTTTTAGGCGGCGGTCCTTCGGGCGTATATCTCGCCATTTCCATGAAGTTGAAAAATCCTGATCATGATATTACGGTTTATGAAAGAAACAAGGATAATGATACCTTTGGCTGGGGCATTGTATTTTCCGATCAGACCATGGAGAATCTGCGGGCCAATGATCCGGTCAGTGCACAGGTTATGATCGCCGAGCTTATTCACTGGGAAGATGTCGCGGTTCATTATCAGGGCGAGGTGGTACGCTCCGGCGGCCACGGCTTTATCGGTATTGGCCGGTTAAGGTTGCTGGAGATTCTTTTTGCCCGGGCGCGGGAGCTTGGCGTGAAATTCCAGTTTGAAACAGAATTTGAAGTGGCAGACATTCAAACAAAGTTCGGCGATGCGGATTTGATCGTGGCCGCCGATGGTCTGAACAGTAAAATACGCAATCATGATCTGGAAGCCTTCGACTGTGATATTGACATGCGGCCCAATAAATTTGTCTGGCTGGGGACGAAACAGCGTTTTAATGATGCCTTTACGTTCATCTTTGAAAAAACCGAGCATGGCTGGATTTGGGTTCACGCCTATCAGTTTGATGATGAAACCTCCACCTTTATTGTGGAATGTGGCCCTGAGACCTATAAGGCCTTTGGCTTTGAGGATATGGATCATCTGACCAGCGCGGAGACCTGCCGCAAAATTTTCGAGAAATATCTGGATGGTCATGACCTGATGACGAAATCGGCTCATGTTCGTGGCTCTGCATGGATTAATTTTCCGCGCGTTTTATGTCATCAATGGGTGAAGGATAATGTGGTTTTGATCGGCGATGCGGCTCATACGGCGCATTATTCAATCGGGTCGGGCACCAAGCTTGGCTTTGAAGATGCCATCAGTCTGGCGGATCATCTAAATTCCGGAGAGACGGTGAATGAGGCCTTGAAAGCCTATCAGGATGAGCGGGAACTGGAGGCTCTGAGGTTGCAGAGCTCCGCGCGAAATTCCATGGGCTGGTTTGAAGAAATTGAGCGTTATCTGGACTATGAACCCACCCAGTTTGCCTATGCGCTGCTCACCAGATCGCAAAGGGTCAGCCATGAGAATCTGCGCCTGCGCGACAAAGAGTGGCTCGAGGGTGTGGAGCGGAATTTTGCGGAGATCGCGACCGGAAAGCCGGTTGACAAGCCGATTCCGCCCATGTTCACGCCTTATAAGTTACGGGATATGACCTTGGCAAACCGGGTGGTGATTTCGCCCATGTCCCTCTATTCGGCCAAGGATGGTTTGATCAATGACTTTCATTTTGTCCATTACGGGGCGCGGGCCATGGGCGGCGCGGGTCTGATGTATACGGAAATGACTGATGTCTCTGCAGAGGGGCGCATAACGCCGGGCTGCGCGGGTATTTATACGGACGCGCAGCAGGACGCATGGAAACGCGTGGTGGATTATACCCACCAGTTCAGCCAATGTAAGATCGCCATGCAATTGGGTCATGCGGGCCGTAAAGGATCGACGAAAGTCGGCTGGGAAGGCTATGATGTGCCATTAGATTCTG
>JALSHF010000032.1 GCA_026982375.1 Emcibacter sp.
GGCCCACCCCATGCATCTGCATGGCATGTGGTCTGATCTGGAATCTCCTGACGGGGGGTTTCAGGTCAGAAAGCACACCATTTCCGTTCAGCCGGCACAAAGGGTGAGCATGCTTGTCACGGTAGATGCAGAAGGACGCTGGGCGTTTCATTGCCATCTTCTTTATCATATGGCCGCCGGTATGTTCCGTGAAATTGTTGTCGCATAAGAGTCTGGAGGAGAAAGATAATGTCGCAAACTATATATAAAACGCTCGCTATTATATCTGTATTTGGACTCGGTCTTTTTGTGCCGCCCGTGCTTGCTCAGGAGATGCCTCCGATGCAAGGGGGCAGTGCGCCGGTGGATGCGCGGGATCCCCATGCCAATTCAGGCGGTTATGAATATCGGCATATGGCGGGTTTTGAAGAGACGGATATGATGACCGTCAGCAAAGTCATTGCCGACCAGTTTGAATATCGCACGGCTCAGGGAACGGATGTTTTGCGGTGGGATATGCAGGGCTGGCGCGGGACGGATTATAATAAAATATGGGTCAAGTTTGAAGGCGAGGATGAGCTGTCTTCCAATGCCGGCGAAATGGAATTGCAAGCCCTTTACAGCCGGTCGGTTACGGCATTCTGGGATTTTCAGGTCGGCGCGCGTTATGACGCCGCCTATGGCACGGATTCCCCGGGGGACCGTGCTTTTGCTGTTATTGGGTTTCAGGGATTGGCCCCCTATTGGTTTGAAATGGAACCTGCTGTCTTTGTCAGTGACAAGGGGGATATTTCCGCCCGTCTTGTCGCCACATACGACATAGTTTTCACTCAGAGGTTAATTTTGCAATCCCGTTTCGAAAGCAATATTGCCGCAAGCGAAGTTCGGGAATATGGCATCGGAAAAGGCATTAATGATGTTCAGCTTGGCCTGCGTCTGCGCTATGAAATGCGCCGGAAATTTGCGCCTTATGTTGGTGTGGACTGGAGCCGGAAAATGGGCGACACGGCCAACTTTACCCGCGCCGAAGGTGGTGACGTCGATGTTTTATCACTCGTCACCGGCATCCGGTTCTGGTTTTAAGCGCTCTAATCTCTTTTCACCTTTACCACTCTAAATTTAGAATCATTTTGAGTGCCGGTATTGAATACCTTGTATCCACTTGACATTCTCATAGGGACGGCATCTCCCAACAGTAGATATCCGCCATCATTTGAAGTAATAATGTCTTTTACCCGATTTTTGGTGCCTCCACCGAATTTATGCTCCCAAAGCAACGTGCCATCGAACTCAATACTCACAACCAAAATAACGGGAATTCTAGACACCTTGAGCTTTGTATTGCCTGCTATCAGATAACTACCATCCTTTCTGGCGATTACACGCTCGGCGGTATCATAACCAGTTCCCCCAAAAGTATGATCCCATTGTTGATTTCCTTGAGCATCTACTTTAACCACCCACATGTCGGTTCCGCCAGCTCCTTTTGACCAAGTATCGCCGACGAACAAATAGCCACCATCCTTCGTCGCGACTAAACTTTTAGCACTCTCGCTATGATCTCCACCATAAGAATGTTCCCACATCAATTCCCCTGAGGAACCTATTTTGAATACCCAGGCGTCAGGAATTTTGGAATCGTTTGAGGCTGAAGTGCCCGCGATCACGAAGCTGCCATCACTTGTCCCTATCAAGCTTCCTGCCTTTTCCCAACCAGACCCGCCGTAGGTTTTTTTCCAAATTTCGTTTCCAAGTTGATCAATTTTTACGATCCATACATCATCACCGGTTGAACCGCGTGAGTAAGTGTTTCCAACTAATAAAAAGCCGCCATCAATAGTTTCTACAACGCTTTTAACGGTATCCAATCCAGATCTGTCATAGGATTTATCCCACTGTACCTCCCCCAACCCATCAGTCTTAACGACCCACATGTCCTCTCCTTCAGAACCTGAAGATCGTGTTTTTCCAACAATGAGGTATCCATCATCTTTCGTGGAGATAATATCAGAAGCGCTATTTAATTTATTTTTCCCATACGTGCGATCCCATTGTTTGTCTCCAGAAGTGCTTATTTTAACCGCCCAAATATCCGCGCTGGAATCTGCATTAACATTTGTTTCACCCAATGCGAGATACCCACCATCGTTCGTACGAATAATGCGTTTTGAAACATCATTTTTGCTTTTACTGATCATGCGAACCCAGTCAGTGCTCAACGCCGGACCTTCAATCCTTCCAAACGTTTCTACATAAGAAAAAACATTCTCTTTTAGACAGGTTGGGCTGCAGCTGAACCCTTTCTTGTTATTGAAAATATAGACGGTGTGCTTTTTCCCCTGATTATTTGAAGAGATCAGTTCCAGACCGACTAAGGTTGACAGCTCCGTTTTTCCCAACAGCCCATCATGTTCAGACCAAACTTTCGAAGCGTACGCCTGATTCACTTCAGTCACGGCAATACTTTTGAAATATGACTTGTGATATACTTTTTTGTGACTCCCCTTAACCATTTGCGCTGGAAAAATAGTGGGTTTAAAGGTATCCGGAAATGGGTGGCGAACATTGAATTTGGGGTGAATAATATGACCATGCATCGTACAAACAATTCGGAAATACTCATCACCGGGCTTGGCCACAGTCAAAACTGCATCCTTTGATGCACCCTCGCAGGAAATCCCCGTATTCTCAGTAATACCTGTGTTGGAAAATCCAATACAAAGTAAGATTGACAGAATAATTAGTTTCAATACACCCCCCATAATTGATGCTGCGTATACCTTGAATATTCTTTTTACACGTTTTTTAGCAAGTAACCAACCTCCAATAATTAACAATCGGGTTCCTGCCATGATTATGGAATCTTTATTTCCATGTCTAGGGTTAGATCCTCCGTCTTCAGACGGACAGCTTCAGCAAGATCAAAACGAATGATAAAGGTTGCCACACTATTTTTCATCACCACTATCATTTCGTCTGGATCACCAAGTATCGCTTTAAGGTGTTACGGGGTGCTATACGCGAACGGGTGAGGGAAATTACCCGTCAAGTCTGTGAGGAATTGGGCGTGACGATTATCAACGGGGGTCTGTCAACGGATCATGTTCATATGTTCGTGCCGATCCCGCCTTACCATGCTCCCAAACCTACCGACGTTAATCGGTTCTGGTTCTAATTCTTTGGGCGGCTCCAATATTCACGAAGCTTGTCTGGCGGCCCGTTTTTTCTGGGTGCGGTGGAAAATGAACCAGCCGAGCCAGAGAAATATTGTTATGCCGATGGCGGTGAATATGGCGGGCATGGGGTTGTTGAGGGTGCTGATTGACCCGGAATAGGCGGCGATGAGCACATAGGGAATGATGCCGATCAACCAGGCTGATATGAATTTAAGAAAAGGAATGCGGGTGGAACCGGACAGGCAAGATGTGACCTCTGGCAGCATGGGCAGCGCCCTTGACAGCATAATCATGGCGAAACCATGTTTATGGAAGGTCGCCTTCATATCTTCGCGTTTTTCGGTATCCTTGATCAAAAACCGTAAAATGCGATTGCCAAAAATATAACTTAAGAGATAACCGCTGCATCCCGCAATGGTCAGGCCCGTGATCGAGGCTAAAACCGCCAAGGGATAACCCAGAAAATATCCCGATAACATAATCAGGCCCAGCGTCGGCACGGTGATGAATAAATCCAGAAATAACAGCGCGATGACGATGGCCATGATATAAATAGCCGGCGCATCCCTGACCGCCATAAGCCAGCCCTCGATCTGTTCCAGGCTGAGTATCCCGGTCATTTTGACAATGATAAAGGTCGTCGCAAAGACGAGCAATAACATCATCATGATTTTAAGCATTTCTTTCATGTCGCCCTTCCGCGTATCATTGCCATTTTTGCCCCAGTCCCGTCATTTTTGCCCCAGTCCCGTCATTCCTGCGAAGGCAGGAATCCAGCTTTCATGAGAGGACGAGACTCCTGCCTTCGCAGGAGTGACTATTTATTTGTTAGAGTTCTTTAAGCTCTATGAGTATATCTTGAGGGGTGTCCCGGAATATTCCTGCGCCTGGTTTATAAAATATGGTTGGTGGCAGTTAAGAGAATTATGGTGATGGCATCACCAACATTTCACCGCCCCCGCCCGTATCATTCAGGGCTATCTTTTGATTCCATGTCAGCAGGATATTTTTTTTCTTGGCGGTAATCTGGTTATTGATATCTCCGGCAAGGGTGAGGAATTTTTGTTTATCTTTGCCGGCAAGCGTGATCCCTGTGGGGATTTTCAGGCGCAGAGGATTGACCTGTTTGCCGTTGACAAACACCTCATAATGCAGATGCCGCCCGGTGACCCGGCCCGTGGCCCCCACATAGCCGATGATCTGGCCCTGTTTAACGCGTTTTCCTGATTTAATCCCACGGCCATATTTACTCAAATGAGCATAGGCCGTTTTATAGGTGCCGTTATGGCGTATGCGCACGTAATTGCCGTAAGCGCCGTAGCGGGAGGCCCGTTCCACAATGCCATCGCCGGCGGCCATGATCGGTGTTCCGGTCGGGGCGCTGAAATCCAGCCCCTTATGCATGCGGGTATAGCCAAGAACCGGGTGCTTGCGTTTGCCATAATAAGATGACAGGCGCGCGCCTTCGATGGGGGTGCGCATCAGGGCTTTCTTTGCGCTCTTGCCATTTTCGTGGAAATAATCGGCAAAATGGCCCTTCTGTGGCTGATACCGATAAAGGCTGATGGGTTTGCCCCGCAAGATCAGTTTGGCGAATAAAATATTGCCTTCCTCTACGCGCCGCCCGTCTTCGGACATTTTGCGTTCGTATAATATTTCAAAAGAATCGCCTTTACGAATCTCGCGTTGAAAATCCACATCAAAGGAGAATATGCGAATCATATTAACAATGACGCTGTTGGGCAGGCCCTCCTGATAAGCCGATAAGAAGAGGCTGTCATCAATGACCCCCTGAACATGACGGGTTAATTTCAGAGAGGGCAAGTCTTCTATGGTGGCTTCAAAGCCCGTTTCTGATCGGCTCACGCGGATCATATGGTCAAAGCTTTTTTGCATGGTAAGTTCAGCAAGACTGCCGTCTGGATTATAGGCCGCCTGTAGTGCCTGGCCAACCTGTAATTTTTTCATGTCATAATGTGCGGACAGGGCCTTGATGGCGTTATAGGCATCTTGCCGACCTGCCCCGCTATTGACCAGAACATCCATCATGCCTTGTCCACGCTTGATGCTGATTTCTTTCAGGTCATATTCTGCTTCTTGCGGGTGGATGTTTACGGATTCCGGGGCAATCTCATCCGAGGGCGCGTAATTGACGCTGTCTGGATAGACTTCTTCCAGAGGAATTATGGGGCGACTGTCAGAATTTTGGGGATTGGATGCAGGGAAATCAAGGAGGTTTCCCATTGTTATCCCAATAATGAATAAGGCTGCCCCAATAAAATAATGCCGATTCTTTTTGATAAATCTTAGGCCAAATATCATGTTTTTAAGTCTTTTTATGGTTGATTCTGTGTTTTTCATATCTTCTTTCTAGCGCAATATGACAAATATTGGGTTAAAAATGCCTGTGGAAGCCCTGTATGTCAAATGGTTGCGCATGACTTATGCGATTTCTCGCGTAAAATCTATGGTTAACCCCCTAAGTTTACTGATTAAACCGCAGAAAACAGCGATTGTCTAAAAAACGTCAAAAAAATGTAATTTTATTGTTTACAAGTTTTGAAGTTGGTCTTATAACCCGCTTCACCGACACGGCATATGCCGCTGAAAACATTGTCCTTCGGGGCTAGGTTATTGGTGGGTTTGTTGTGTTTTTTTGTTCTTTGACATTGTA
>JALSHF010000033.1 GCA_026982375.1 Emcibacter sp.
CAGCACAACGGTTAAAATCGGCGAAGCAGAACCCGGCAGCCCCCTGCTGTATCCCGACCATGATTATAATATGTCCTCAGCGGCAATTAACACAAGCTTTCCCGGATCAGAAGAGCTTTATATTATCGCCCGAACCGAGGAAAAAGGCGGCTTGAAAAAGCCCGAAGCCATCAAGGCGTTGGAGGATTTTCAGAATTACATGCTTGATGATCCGGATTTGGGCGGGGCAAAGGGCCTGCCGGATCTGGTGAAACAGGTTAACCGCCTGCTGCATAATAATGATCCGCGCTATGCGCAGGTGCCGCATGATGAATATTATGTCGGGGGTCTGATGTTTGCCTATATGGCGTCAAGCCCAATTCCCGGTGCCTTGAAGGAATTTATAAATCCGGAAGAAAGCGAAGCAAATATGGTCTTTTATTACAAGGATCATCAAGGCGAAACCATTCGCCGGGCCATTCATATGGTGAAGAGCTGGATTGCCGAAAAGGGTGATGATGTGGAAGGCTTGAGTTTCCATCTTGCCGGCGGCATTATCGGCGTGACAGCGGCCATTAATGAGGCGGTATTTGAAACCAATAAAATAGTCGTTCCCTCGGTTTTGTTGCTGATTTTCCTGTTTGTCACCTTCTTTTATGGCTCGCTTCATGCGGGGTGGATGATGTTCTTGTCCATGTCATTCGCGACCATTCTCAGTTATGGCTATATGGGCTTTATGAATATTGGCATAAATGTGAATACGGTACCGATCATTGCGGTTGGTATCGGGGTTGGTATCGATTATTCCATATATATTATGGATCGTATCCGTGAAGAGGTTTTGAACACAGATTCCCTTCAGGAAGCGGTCATCCGCGCAATCAGCACCACAGGGCTGGCTGTTTGCGTGACGGCGGGGGCCTTGATCCTTGGCGTGATCATGTGGGTATTTTTGTCGGATTTGCGTTTCCAGTCCGATGCGGCCCTTCTACTTGTTGTGATGCTTGTTTTTAACATGGTGGCGTCTTTGTTTGTTGTCCCCAGCTGGATCACAATTTTTAAACCAAAGTTTATTACTGACATTGAAATTGTCGATGGTGTGATTGAAGAGAAACACACTGCATCGGCGGCAACTTAATGTGTTTTACGGCGTATTTAACAGGTTCCTTTAAAACATAATCGGGAGGACTAAATGACTAAATTAAAATACTTAACATCAGGGAAAAAAGCAGCGGCCATGTCGATGCTTACGGCATTATCACTTGCCGGGGCGTCCGGCGCCTATGCGGGGACTTCTGCGGATGGTACGCTGGAATGGAGCGGTTTTATCGAGAATGCCACATTCCTGCGAAAAGATGTGGGGCTGGCAAAATTCCGCAACACAGCCCAGTTAGAGCTGGTCAAGAAATTTAATACAGGAGGCACATTTTCCTCATTGACATTTAACATGACCCTTCGCGGATCATATGACGGTGTTTATGATCTGAATAAAAGTGATTATGGCCGTAATGCGGGCGGACCGATCAATTTGCAGAGCACGTTCTCAGCCGGGCCGCCTTTTGTGCCTCATGGCGGGGGGCTTGTCTCCACAGGGGCTTTTTTCTTTGGTTTTGATGCGGCGGCGAACCCCAATGAGGGCTTGATCGTTCTTGGCAGCGATGCCCATGCCAATGATCAGGGCGGCGTGTCATTCGGCGTTCCGGTACGCCCCTGTGATATTGACGGTCGCGGCTGTCTTCCGGGCTATATGGATTTTAGTCTGGATAACCTGAGGTTTCCAGAATTTAACAGCCGCATGGACTTCCTGCGGGAAGCCTATATTGATGGCAGCATCCCTTTTTCAAATGGCCATGAACTGAATATTCGCCTTGGCCGGCAACAGGTTGTCTGGGGCCGTACGGATCTTTTCCGGGTATTGGACGTTATTAATCCGGTGGATTATTCGCGCCAGAATATTTATGACGAGCTGGAAGATATTCGTATTCCCCAGTGGATATTGAATTTGGACTATCGTATGGGCGCGGTTGGCAAATTTGATGATTTGAATCTTAATCTGGTCTGGAATTTTGATAAATTCCGTCCCAATTCATTAGGCCAGGGCGGCACGCCATATCAGATTTTGGGTGCGGGCGGCTTTTTTCGCGGCATGAAAAACTGCTGGGATAACGGCTGTACCGTTGCCAATTTCGCGGGATTGCCTGTGCCGAATACCACAGGCCTTGCCGCGACGGATTTTGCCCCGGGTTCCATCGGAATCCGCAATGCGAATATGCCGAAATGGAAATTGGATAATACGCAAATCGGATTTAAAATCGAAGGCGTTAAAAGCGGCGTGGGTTTCTCGGTTAACTATTTGACTTACCTGAGTCAGCTGCCTTCCCTGCGCGGCGGCAGTGCCGGCCCTGCCGCATTGAATAATTTCACGGGCGAGGTTGCGCAATTCCCTTACCTGATTGCCTTTGATATTGAATTCCCGAGAATTCATTTATTCGGCGCGTCAACGGATTTTTATGTTGATAGTATCAAGTCGGTATTTCGGATAGAAGCCGCCTTCACCTCGGGCGAGGAATTCGCCAATACCTTAAGGCCGGAACTCTATTCTGAATCCAATGTCTTGCGTTATGTCATTGGCTGGGACCGGGATACTTTCATTCCATTCCTGAATAGAAACAAGGCGTTTCTTTTCTCCGCGCAGTTATTCGGCCAGCATATTCTGGATCATGAACTGGTGGATACGCCGGGATCACTTGCGGGTCTTCCGGGCTTTACCAAAGCCGGCATACCGGACTGGAAAGACAATTGGACCATGACATTTCTGGTCAAGGGCTGGTACATGCAAAACCGGTTGAGCCCCCAGATTATCTCAGCCTATGATTTTCGGGCTGGAACGGCTGTTATCGCGCCATCTATTGACTGGTTAATTGATGACAGCTGGCGCCTTATACTTGGGGCCAACTTTAAATTTGGCAAGGGGCCGCGCAAGTTTGACGATTGCCGTTCCTGTAATCCATGGGGCCCATTCACGGCGACACCGCTTCATGCGGATCCTTTTCAGGCCGGCTCTGTTGGCCTTGGCGGGTTTGAGCCACTGGGCCGTTTCCGTTCCGGGCCGATTGGCATGGCCAGCAGGGAAGACGAAATTCAACTCACACTTCGGTATCGTTTCTAAGCGATGTTCACAGGTTTCTTTAATGAAGGAATATAAAATGAAAAAACAATTGACGAGTATGATAACGGGTATGGTTCTGGGGCTGGGCGCCATGTCTGCTTCGGCCGCTGATCTGGATGATGTGGAAAAGTCATTCTATCCCTATAAAAACAGCGTGCCGACCCACGCGGGACTGAAGGGAGGCATGACCATCAACCAGTCCAATGTGGAACAGTTCAAGGATATCCTGGATGAAGGCATGTATCAGTTCATCAAGGATGGCTGGACTGAAATGAGCGTGACTGACACCATGGCCTTTGAGTTGAACGCCGCCTATATCGAGGCGACGCGGGTTAACCTTAATACGGCCAAGCTTGGTGCGGAAACGGGGGACATCAGCGGCTTTATTTCTGGTCGCCCTTTCCCGGAAGAGCCGAATATTGATGATCCAAAAGCCGGTGAGAAACTGGCCTGGAATTATAAATATGGCTATAACTGGGGGGATAGCGGTTCTGTCTATCCTTTTTATTGGAAATTCCGTGATCTGAATTCAGCAAAAATTGAAAGAACATTGAAGTTTAACTTTCATTTCCTGAATTTAAAGCATCGGGTCAATGATCAGCCCCTGCCAGACCTGCCCAAAAATCCGGCCAATTTGTTCCGCGCGATCTATGTGCAGGTTCTGGAGCCATTTGATGTGAAAAATACCCAGCTTTTGATCCATCGTTATGAAGATGACTTGAAACGGGATAACGCATGGCTTTATCTGGGATTTCAGCGCCGCGTACGCCGGCTGGCAACGGGGCAGGTTACCGACAGTTTCCTTGGGTCTGATCTGATGATTGAGGATTTTGAAGGTTACAATGGCCGTATTTCCGATATGCACTGGGCGTATAAAGGCACGCGCAATGTCATGCTGCCTTTCTACAAACATAATGAGCAGAAATTGACCGAAGATCATAAAATGTCTGATGGTTATCAATTTGTGGAATATGGCGGGAAGGGCGGCTGCTTCCCGCAGGTGGACTGGCAGTTGCGCAAAGCCTATGTGCTTGAGTCCACGCCGGTTGATCCAAATCATCCGATCGGCAAACGTGTCCATTATGTTGATGCTGAGACATTCACCCTGCCGCGTACGGTGATTTATGACCGCAAGGGTGATCTGTGGAAAACATTCATCATTGGTCAGGCCCATCCGGATTATCATCTGGAGAAGAATAAAGGCTCCGGCGTATCAATTGATGATTCCTTTATGATGCTTGATGTGCAGGGGGCGCATTGTACGACAGGCCAGTTTAAGGGCCAGATTGATTCCGCGCTTAGCCCGCGCAGTAAATTCACCGTTCAAAACATGCGCGTCACGGGAAAATAAGCCGCGCTTAAATAGTCGGGGGCGGAAATGCCCGCCCCCGATATTCTTACTTTAAAATTGGATATGAAGATGGCAATTCCCCCAATAGAACCAACAGAAATCAGTATTTTCTTTAATTTCAGAAGCCCCTATTGCTATCTGGCCTCTAAAAGCATGTTCTCTATCTTTAATGAATATAACGCCGCAATGGTCTGGAAGCCATTTGGCGGCTGGTCAGGCAGATCAGCACCGGAAAGAGCAAAGAAAAAAATTCCATTGGTGCGGCAGGATGTTGGTCGTCATGCGCGAAGAATGGGCATTCCTTTCATGCCGCCGCCCATTGATACGGATCCAACGCTCGCCGGCGCAATCTCGTTAATCGCGGAACAAGAAGGCTTGCTTGAGCCATATGTTGTCGAAGTCATGCGCAAGGAATGGGCCGAAGGGCGCAACATTGGCGATATCGATGTTTTATTGGAGGTCGGCGATATTATCGGGCTTGGCAAAGGCATGATAAAACGGGCGAGCAAGAATGATGACCTGATTAAAAGGCTCGACCAGAATTGGGAAGAGGCGCAGAAAAACGGCGTTTTTGGTGTGCCGACTTTTATGGTGGGCGATCAGATGTTCTGGGGTAATGACCGGATAGATTGTCTGAAAGAATATTTGCATGATTTGAGGCTGCGCAACATATGAAACTCTATCACCGACCCGATTGCCCCTTTTGCTGGAAAGTAAGGATTTACCTTATTGAAGCCGGCATTGATGTGCAAGAGATTGTCATAAAATTGGGCGAGCGTCATCCGGATATTATGGCCAATAATCCCAATGGCACGGTGCCTATGCTTGTTGATGGTGATTTAATTCTCTGGGAGTCCGCCGTTATTATTGAATATCTGGCTGATAAATTCCCGAAATCATCCTTAATGTCCGGATCACCGGAACAAAGGGCCGAGGTAAGGCAAATCCACAGTTACAGTGACCATAATCTGGGTAAATCGCTGTTTCCCTATATCAAACAGGTTCGGGAAAGCGCGCATCATAAGGCCACGGATGAATTGTGCCAAAGCACATCGCTGGCCTGGCATGAAATACAGAAAAGATTGGCGATAATTCTTGATCGAAGAGAATTTTTTGGCGACGGGTTTTCTGCCGCAGAATGCGCGCTGCTGCCGCGTTTCGCCTTGGCATTGGCTTATGGCTTAACCTGGAATGAGGGCAACCATAGCCTGAAAGAATGGTTCCGCAGATGCGTCAAACGCCCGTCTTTTTCAGGGTCTTGCCCGGCGGCATTACCTCGGAATATTACGGAATAT
>JALSHF010000034.1 GCA_026982375.1 Emcibacter sp.
CGCACGGGGTGAATTGCACAGGGTCATGCAGTTGGAAAATTTATGTCAAAGGGGGTTTGGTCACTTGGGAAACCCAGCAAACGGATTATCCCCGCACCCGTCCTGATTTGCCCAACCATGAGCCGCGTGGCTGTGCAAGGGGGGCGAGTTACAGCTGGTATCTATATAGTTCCGCGCGGGTGAAATATCCCATGATCAGAAGCCGCTTGCTGAAGCTGTGGCGCGCGGCAAAAGAAACGGCTCATGATCCGGTTGTTGCCTGGGCAAATATTGTTGAGGACCAGGAGAAAGCCAAAAGCTATAAGCAAATACGCGGCCTGGGCGGCATGGTTCGGGCCTCATGGGACGAGGTGAATGAGATCATCGCCGCGGCCAATATCTATACCGCCAAGACGTATGGCCCGGACCGGATCATTGGCTTTTCGCCCATTCCGGCCATGTCCATGGTTTCTTATGCGGCGGGATCACGTTATCTATCCCTGATCGGCGGTACCAGCATGAGTTTTTATGACTGGTATTGTGATTTGCCGCCGGCCTCACCGCAAGTCTGGGGGGAACAAACCGACGTGCCGGAAAGTGCCGACTGGTATAATTCCTCTTATATTATGGCTTGGGGGTCCAATGTGCCCCAGACCCGTACGCCGGATGCTCATTTCTTTACCGAAGTGCGCTATAAAGGCACCAAAACCGTAGCCGTCACGCCGGATTACAGCGAGGTCGCCAAACTAAGCGATATATGGCTCAACCCGCGTCAGGGAACGGACGCCGCCATGGCCATGGCCATGGGGCATGTGATCCTGAGCGAATATCATGTGAAGGCCCAGAGCGAATATTTTGACGATTACACGCGGCTTTATTCTGACATGCCCTTTTTGGTGCAGATTGACAGTCAGGACGGGGTCTATGTGGCGGGCCGCACATTACGGGCCTCTGATTTTGAAGATAATATGGGTCAGGAAAATAACCCGGAATGGAAATCAGCGGTTATTGACGCCAATACCAATGAGGTGGTTATTCCGAATGGCACCATCGGTTCCCGCTGGGGCGAAGATGGCAATTGGAATCTTGAATCCAAGGATTTGCAGAATGATCATGAAATATGGCCCCAGAAATCATTGGTGAAAAACCATGATGAGGTTTTGTCCGTGGGCTTTCCCTATTTTGGTAATCTGGAAAATGATCAGCCAATCTTTAAGGCCACGGATCATGACAGTGTTTTATTTCATAATATTCCGGTTCGGAAAATCAAAACCCGGGACGGCGATAAATATGTCGCCACGGTATTTGATTTGATGATTGCCAATTACGGCGTGGATAATGGCCTGGGCGGGGATAATACGGCGAAAAGCTATGATGAGGACAAACCCTATACCCCGGCATGGCAGGAGAAAATAACCGGCGTATCCAGAGAGAAAGTGATAAAAGTTGCCCGCGAATTTGCCGAGAATGCCGATAAAACGCGCGGACGATCCATGATCATCATCGGGGCGGCCATGAACCATTGGTATCACATGGATATGAATTACCGCGGTGTGATCAATATGCTGGTTATGTGCGGCTGTATTGGTAAATCCGGCGGCGGCTGGGCGCATTATGTGGGGCAGGAAAAACTGCGTCCGCAAACCGGTTGGGCGCCCCTGGCCTTTGCTCTTGACTGGCATCGCCCGCCGCGCCAGATGAATTCAACCTCTTTCTTTTATAGTCATTCCAATCAATGGCGTTATGAAAAATTAGGCGTGGATGAAATATTGTCGCCCCTTGCGGACAAGAAAAAATGGGAAGATTATTCCCTGATTGACTGTAATGTGCGTTCTGAAAGAATGGGCTGGTTGCCTTCCGCGCCGCAATTGGAAGAAAACCCTCTGGAAATTACCAAGCAGGCCAAAGCCGCAGGCAAGCCGACCGCTGAATATATTGCGGGCCGCCTGAAGGATGGTTCATTAAAAATGTCGTGCGAGGATCCGGATAATCCAAAGAACTTCCCGCGTAATATGTTCATTTGGCGGTCTAATATTCTGGGGTCCAGCGGCAAGGGCCATGAATATATGCTGAAACATCTTCTGGGCACCCAAAATGGTGTTATGAGCGAAGACATTGGTCAGCTGGGCACACAAAAACCAAGTGAAGTCGTCTGGCATGACACGGCGCCGGAAGGCAAGCTTGACCTTGTGGTAACCTTGGATTTCCGTATGTCAACGACCTGCCTCTATTCTGATATCGTGCTGCCATCTGCCACATGGTATGAGAAAAATGATTTGAATACGTCGGATATGCATCCTTTCATTCACCCCCTCAGCCGCGCCGTAGACCCCGCATGGGAAAGCCGCAGCGACTGGGATATTTATAAAGGTCTGGCGGAGAAATTCTCGGAGCTCTGCCCCGGACATCTGGGCGAAGAGACCGATGTGGTCGCTCTGCCGATCCTCCATGATACGCCCGGTGAATTGGGACAGGGACTGGACGTGAAGGAATGGAACAAAGGCGAAATTGATCCCATCCCCGGAAAAACCATGCCATCCTATATTGAAGTGGTGCGGAATTACCCCGATACCTATAAGAAATTCACCGCCCTTGGGCCGCTTATGACCAAAATCGGTAACGGCGGCAAAGGCATCGCGTGGAATACGGAGCCTGAATATAAATTCCTTGGGGAATTAAACAGGGTCGTTCTGGATGAGGGTGTTTCAAAAGGGATGCCCTGTATTGAAACGGATATTGACGCCACAGAGGTTATTTTATCTCTGGCCCCTGAAACCAATGGTGAGGTGGCCGTGAAAGCATGGGGCGCGCTGGAAAAAATCACCGGCCGCAAGCATAAGCATCTGGCTTTGCCCAAGGCGGATGAGAAAATTCGTTTTCGTGATGTTCAGGCCCAGCCGCGCAAGATTATTTCTTCGCCCACATGGTCAGGACTTGAGGATGAGCATGTGAGCTACAATGCGGGCTATACCAATGTTCATGAATTGATCCCTTGGCGCACCTTGACCGGGCGGCAGCAATTCTATCAGGATCACAGCTGGATGCGTGATTTCGGGGAAGGCTTCTGCGTCTATAAACCGCCAATTAATACCAAAACGACAAAACCGGTTGAGACCTTAAAGGATAATGGTCATCCGCAGATTGCCCTGAACTGGATCACCCCGCATCAGAAATGGGGCATTCACAGCACCTATTCAGAAAATCTGTTGATGCAGACATTATCGCGGGGCGGCCCAATCGTCTGGCTCAGTGAGGTTGATGCTCAGAAAATCGGGGTTGAGGATAATGACTGGATAGAGCTTTATAATGTGAATGGTGCCATCGCCTGCCGCGCTGTTGTCTCTCAGCGGGTCAATGAGGGCATGTGCATGATGTATCACGCTCAGGAGAAAATCGTCAATACCCCCGGCGCGGAAACGACCGGCAAGCGGGGCGGCATCCATAATTCGGTAACCCGCGCCGTGGTCAAACCGACCCATATGATTGGAGGCTATGCTCAATTATCTTACGGGTTTAATTATTACGGCACAGTGGGGTCAAACCGCGATGAATTTGTCATCTGCCGCAAAATGGATAAAGTGGATTGGATGGACGAGCCGGCGGACGGTGTCTCTGGAAATCTGGATCATGAGGAGTTAGTATAATGAAAATTCGTGCTCAGATTGGCATGGTCCTGAATTTGGACAAATGCATAGGGTGTCACACCTGTTCGGTCACCTGTAAAAATGTATGGACATCTCGCGCGGGTGTTGAATATGCGTGGTTTAATAATGTTGAATCCAAACCGGGCGTTGGTTACCCGCGGGATTGGGAAAATCAGAATAAATGGAACGGCGGCTGGATGCGCCTTGGTAATGGCAAGCTTAAGCCCAAAATCGGCGGAAAATTCCGGGTTCTGGCAAAATTATTCGCCAATCCTGATTTGCCGGAAATTGATGATTATTACGAGCCTTTCACCTTTGAATATGACCGGCTTCAGAAATCACCAGAGGTTAAAACACCGCCCACAGCCCGTCCGCATTCCGCCATTACCGGCGAGGTGATGGATAAGTTGGAATGGGGCCCCAATTGGGAAGAAATTCTGGGCGGTGAATTTTCCAAACGGTCAAAGGATTATAATTTTGGCCAAATGGAAAAGGAAATATACGGCGAATTTGAAAATACATTCATGATGTATCTGCCGCGCCTGTGCGAGCATTGCCTAAATCCGGCCTGTGCGGCGGCCTGCCCAAGCGGTGCCATATATAAACGCGAAGAAGATGGTATTGTGCTGATCGATCAGGATAAATGCCGGGGGTGGCGCATGTGCGTCAGTGGCTGTCCTTATAAGAAAATCTATTTCAACTGGGACAGCGGAAAATCGGAAAAATGTACATTTTGTTATCCGCGCATTGAGGCCGGAGACCCAACGGTTTGTTCGGAAACCTGCGTTGGCCGCATTCGTTATCTTGGCGTGATGCTTTATGATGCAGACCGTATATCAGAGGCGGCGAGCGCCGAAGATGTGGAAGATTTATACCAATCTCAATGTGATATTTTCCTGGACCCCCATGATCCGGAAGTCATTGCCCAGGCTAAAAAAGACGGCGTGCCGGACAGCTGGCTTGCGGCGGCGAAAGACTCGCCGGTTTATAAAATGGCCATGGACTGGAAGGTTGCCTTCCCGCTTCATCCAGAATATCGCACGCTGCCTATGGTCTGGTATATTCCGCCATTGTCGCCCATTCAATCTGCGATGGAGGATGGCAGACTGGAAAAAAGCGGCGTCATTCCCGACGTGCAGGATCTGCGTATCCCTGTGAAATATCTGGCCAATATGTTGACGGCGGGCAAGGAAGAGCCGGTGGTCCATGCCTTGGAAAGAATGCTGGCCATGCGGGCATTCATGCGCGAGAAAACTGTCGAAGGGGTGACCGATACAGCCATATTGGAGCGGGTGGGCCTTAATGAAAAAACGCTGGATGATATGTATCGGATCATGGCCCTTGCCAATTACGAAGATCGCTATGTCATTCCCAGCAATCACCGGGAATATGCCGGGGAAACCCCATTTGATAATGATATTGCATTCGAGCAACGCAGCTCTTGCGGCTTTACCTTTGGTAATGATTGCGGCGGCGGCGGGGAAACCCGAACAAATCTGTTTGGCAATTCGACCCATAAAAACACCATGAGCGGAAAAGTGAGGAGTTAAGCGATGAAAACCTTCAAAATTTTAGGGTTGCTGCTGTCATATCCCAAGGAAGAGCTCATAGAGCATCTGGATGATTTGGGGCAAGTGATTCGGCTTGAACGTCTTTTGCCCGCCCGGCAGATTAAAAAAATTGTCAAATTTATCGAGGACATGAAAACGCAGGATATTTATGTGCTTCAGGAAAATTATGTCGAATTATTCGATCGGGGGCGGGCTCATTGCCTGCAACTGTTTGAACATATCCACGGCGAAAGCCGCGACCGGGGGCAGGCCATGGTCAATTTGGCCGAAGCCTACGGGGAAAAAGGGTTATATGTATCGGCAGGGGAACTGCCGGATTATCTGCCATTATTTCTTGAATATCTTTCCTTATGTTCCGCCGAGGAGGCTTTTGAAATGTTGGGTGATCCCATCAATGTCATTGCCACCATCGGGGTGAAATTGAAAAAACGCAAATCATCTTATGCGGTGATTTTCGAGGCATTGGAATCCCTGTCAAAAGTAAAGCCTGATGCTGATCTTATTGCCCTTGCCCGGTTAGAGCCGCTCGTGGAAATGAGCCATGATGACATTGATGCAGAGTGGGAAGAGGCCAAT
>JALSHF010000035.1 GCA_026982375.1 Emcibacter sp.
CTGCTTTGGACCATGCGTTATACCTGAAAACTTCTCCTTTAAACCCGTTACCATCTGCCCAAGTTGCATATGCTGGTTTAAAGGTACTATTTATTGATGTATTACGGTGACAGTTTACTTTTATGGGCATGATCTCTTTTTCTAAATCAATGGTGTCAGAGTCACTTGATTTTGTTGGTTGGCCTGTCCGGGTGGAATATGTGGTCTTTATCAATGAATAAAATATTTTAGAACAGACATTTTATCATTTTTAGTCATTTTGACATCGTATAATCGATTGGTTTCATATGTTAGGCGCAGGAATATTTTTTCTTATTCAGTTATAACTCACTATGATTATCACGAAAGCTGATGCCAGTCCATTTAGGAAAAGAAATAAAATGTTTCTTTTACCAAACAAGGGTTGACGGGGGTTTTCCTTTCCACTAGAAACGGCAGCGGAGAGGTGGCTGAGTGGTCGAAAGCGCGCCCCTGCTAAGGGCGTATACCTTCACGGGTATCGAGGGTTCGAATCCCTTCCTCTCTACCAGATTCCGCTCTAAGTCTTACGTCAGGCTTAGAGCATTTTCTTTTTGAAGCCGCGATAGCTTTCTTGGCCTTCTATCTGTCCATATAATCCAAGGTCAATTCACCATCACCCCGTATTGTCAATATACAGCTTACCTGTTTATGCCAGATAAGTGAATTTTCGTTCGTAATCTATGCTTTTGCCGTAAGGAAAATCTTCGTAGGTCCAGAGGCGGATGTTCTTGGCTGTCATGATGACTTTATCGCCGCAAAAAAGATTGTTTGTTTGAACTGCATCACGCTTGATGCCCCGGCGTAATTGGATATGCAGCTTGTCCGGCGTATCCTTATCCATGCGAAATGCCCCGGTAATCTGATCTGCAAAATGATGGTCGTGGAACAGGGCATCTTTTACCACGCCCATATGCAAGCCTGAACTTAAGCGATCTTTTTGTCGTCCTCTTATGCAAATCAAGGGTAATTTGGGAAGGATCGGGGCGGGCAATCCCGCGTCCTGAAAGGCGGCTATAATTTCTTCACTATTGAGCAGCTTTGCCTCGTCTCCGGTTTGATAGCGAAAAAGAGGAATAGGACAGCTTTTATCCAGAAGGCTGACCAATAGCGGGCCGTAACCATTATCATCAGAATGCTTAACCTCCATATAAGTCGAAAGAGGATTATAGGTAAACAGCATGGGGAGTGGGTCATATTCACTAAGGCAGCCAAACAGCTTTTCTTTCAGAGCCGGTGACTTGTTAATGGTCCGGCGGAGCGTAATTGTCTCCAGCGTTTCAAAACATAAATTGAGGCCCAATTCTCCAACCCCCATTGATGATCCGATAATGCCGCTCGTGAGGTCATCCGGGTCAATATTAATCTTTTTCCCAATATAATTTCGATAATTTTCGCCAAATGTTTCTTCCCCGATGATCAAATGTTTATGGATTTTACGCCAATCAATTTGCCATTTGTCGGATTCATCCATCAACAGTTTCAAAAACAGGGGGTCACAGACAATGATTATTTGATCAAAATGGGCCGAAAATTTTTGGATGAGGGCCAGGGCCATATCTTCTCGTACGCTGACTTCGGCCAGCGTAACGCTGTTGGAGGGAAAACGCACCCCCATGGGCAGGCAGTTTACGAGCAGGGTCTTTTTTTGATCAATTTGAAAAGCACTTTGAAGCGCAAGATCCAATAGGTCCGGGGTGGCTTTCGCCTGTTTCCAGGTGGTCAAACCAAAAGCAAAATTCCCGCTATGACCAGAACTGGTTAAAACGCCTTGCAGGTTGCCTAATATTCCGGGGCGACATAAATCCTTTAGCGGGTATTTATTAAAAGTATTTTCCTTGGACATGGTAAATTCAAGGGCTGTAAAATGTTCGATGGTTTTGATGTCTTTTGAACCGATTCGGCAGGGTTCAAGCGCATTTTTAAGGGCGGGAGACGAAAAACGCTGTTTTTGAAAAGCCCGGAGCAGTTTTTTTTCACCCATATTCCTGAGACCTTCAGGGCTGGATTTTGCCAGCATGGAGAGCTGTAATTTGCGTTGTAATTTCTTTATTGTTTTTTCTATTTTCACGATAACCGCCTGAACCCGAAATTCTTTTTGATTGATGTTGCCAACAATATTTGTACAAGACACACAATAAAGCCAATATTTTAAGGGACTGTTAAGATAAATTCTGTAAATTTATATATTCAATAATAGTGCCTTAATCTGTTTTTTTCGGGGCGATATTCTGTTTTCTTAATATTCTTTTGGTTTGGGTGATATAATATGAATAAAATTGCCCAAGTGGCGCAAAGTTATGAATTAAAGGAAAGCGCGCCGCACGTGCAGAACCAAGAAAAGAATCCGCAAAGGGTAAAAGAACGGTTTTGGAGTAGGGATGTTGCTTTCCCCAGTAGATTAGTCGTCGATATGAAAGAACTGAATAAACTATATCAGCTGCGTTATGATGTTTATTGTTTGCAAAAAGGATTTCTGGATCCTGCCGATTACCCAAATAAATGTGAAACAGACATATTCGATAAACATGCGCTTCATTTTGGGGCTTTTGATCACTCTGGAAATGCGCTGGGGACGCTTCGCTTGATAAAAAATTCCGGCGTGGGCTTTCCCATGTTAAAACATTGTGAAATTGATGTGCCGGAGGAAATATTGCTAAAAGCC
Organism: Emcibacter sp.; assembly: GCA_026982375.1. Lineage (GTDB taxonomy): Bacteria > Pseudomonadota > Alphaproteobacteria > Sphingomonadales > Emcibacteraceae > Paremcibacter. The sequence goes on from JALSHF010000035.1 coordinate 2,684, forward strand.
GGGGAAATTTCCCGCCTTGCTGTGAGTAAAATAATTCGCAAAAGGTCAGGGGACGGTGAATATGGTATGACGTTGCAAGGCGGCAGGGTAGATGAGAAGCCTAAATTTATTCCGGAAAACAATAAACGCCGTCATCGGCCAGCTATCGTTGTTGGTTTATATAAAACCCTGTATCAGGAATCCAAGAGAGCGGGCATAACCCATTGGCTTGCGGTTATGGAACCGGGACTTTTAAAGCTTCTGAAACGGTTTTACTTTAACTTTGAGGCTATTGGCCCCGAAGTAGATTATTTTGGCCCCGTACGTCCTTATATGGTCTCATTGGACTCTATCGAGGATCAGGTCTATCAAAGCTCTAAGGCCTTTTATGCATCTTTTGTGAATGGCTTGCCGCCGGAACTTATCAAACATCCTTTGTGATGGCATTCTGTGAGGTTTAAATCCATATTATAATGGGGAAAATATATGTGGTGGGACTTTAGCAAAATAAATTCACTTTTAGGGTTATGGTTCGGATTCCTGAATCGACAAAGGATGGCGTTTCTTTTTCTCCCTTTGTTATTCTGCTTGATATTGGCCGGCGGAGTTGTTTTATTACAAGAAAATAATGATGGGCGGATTTTTTTTGATGAGGCTAGCCCTGATCGGCAAAAACTTATCGCGCTTGAGGAAAAATTTACCGAAACAAATAGCCTTTTAATTGTGTTATCAGCAGATGGCGGTGATGTTTTCGCGGCTGATATTATGAGCGCAATTCTGGACGTAACAGAACAAGCATGGCTATTGCCCTATGTTACGCGGGTGAATTCGCTTAGTAATTATCAACGTATTTCATCTATGGATGATGATATTATCATTGAGAGTTTATTTCCAGATGATGGCGCTATATCGCCGCAGAAACGTGAAGAGATAAAAAAATATGCTTTATCCGAGACAGATTTAATCGGACAGATTTTGTCACCGGACGGGGCAGTCACAGCGGTTGCCATAAATATTGCGGCGCCCAGAGGAGACAGTAAAGCCATTAACGTCATTATGGCTGAGGTGGAGAGTTTAAAGGGGGATATACAAAGTAAATACAGCGGAATATCCCTGTATATTACCGGTGATATCCCGTTGGATAACGCCTTTGCCGAAGCCTATGCCTATGACCTGCAATATTTATTTCCGTTTTTTCTATGTGTTATATTTCTGATTTGTTATTTTTTCTTCAGATCTTTTTTACTTTCTGCTGTGATTTTATTGATGATGATCTTGGTTGTCGCGGCGACGATGGGCAGTTCAGGTTTTCTGGGGATTGACCTTACGGCGGGAACATCTGCGGTGCCTATTATTCTCATCACCATATCGCTGGCTGACTTTGTTCATGTGCTGTCTGCGGTGCGGATTGGCATGAGACGGGGACTAGGGGAGATGCATGCGGTTCAAAGGTCTCTTGAGCGTAATTTCCTGCCCATATCCTTAACAAGCTTTACCACATTAATCGGTTTTTTGAGTTTGAATTTCAGTGACGCGCCCCCTTTCAGGGATTTGGGCAATCTTGTCGCTATTGGTATTGTCATCAGTTACCTGATCACATTTACCTTCTTCCCTGCTGTTTTAGTCGGGATGAAGCTGAGTCATATATTTAAGAAATCCCATAGTATTTTAACGGTGTCGCCCGGCTCTATATCAGATTTCATATCCAGATTTTCTCATATGTTACTTAAGAAACGGGCCATGGTGTCCTGCGCGGCTATTCTCGTTGCTGTGGTGATTAGCAGTGGATTGACACGTATTGAATTTGATGATGACTGGGTTAAATATTTTGATGAAAAAAATGATTTCCGCATGGATACGGAATTTGTGGTTGGCCATTTAACCGGGGTAGATACCATTGAATATATCATATCCTCTGGAAAAGAGGGTGGCGTAACCGGTGCGCGTTTTTTGAATGAGCTGGATCACTTTGGCGCTTGGGCGCTGGCGCAGCCAGAAGTTATTCATGTGTCCTCTATTGTATCGCTGTTTAAGAAAATAAATGCGCATATGTCGCCGTTGTCTGCACAGGAAGCCACAAAAGCAGCGACGTACGGTATCGCGCAAGACGGTGAGCTGAATGCTCAATATTTATTAATGTATGAAATGTCTTTACCGGTCGGACTGGACTTGAATGATCGCATTGATATTGCCAAGCAGTTTACGCGGCTTACCCTGACCGCGCGTGATATGACCTCGCGTCAAATGAGGAATCTTGATTTGCGGGTCAGTCAAAAATTGCGTGAGATGAAATTAATAAAACCTGACGAAAGCGGAACAGGTATTCCGCTCATGTTCGCCAATCTTTCAGAGCGGAATATAAAGTCCATGCTGATCGGGATTCTGTTTGCGCTGGTTGTGGTATCCGTCGTTCTAACGGTGGCATTTAAAAGCCTTTCGCTTGGTCTGATCAGTTTTTTTGTAAATGTTCTGCCGATCATATTGGGGTTTGGTATTTGGGGATGGCTCTATCAATATATCGGGGTATCATTAACCGTTGTCGCGGCCATTGCCTTTGGCATCGTGGTTGATGACTCAATTCATTTCATTACTAAATACAGTAAAGCGATTAAGGCGAAAAAGGGTGATGTCACTGAGGCCCTTATTACCACATTTATGGAGGTGGGCGGGGCCCTGGTGATGACAACCTTCATTCTGGTTATGGGATTTTTGATTTTATCTTTCTCGCAATTCCAGCCGACTTGGGGGCTGGGCTTGATCTCTGCAATGATGATCACGATCGCCTTATTATATGATTTTATATTGCTGCCCATATTATTGACAATATCTCGTAGCAAAATCAGTTAAGTTCATTGCCTGATGATATTAATTATAACGGTTAACCATTTTCTAAGGCTTTGGAAATGTTTTATTCACTTGTTATTATTATTGTATGCGTAAGAAGGGTATGCTCTATACTTAATTAATAAAAATTACTTTGCAAAAATAATGTAAAGAGTGTTTTAAG
>JALSHF010000036.1 GCA_026982375.1 Emcibacter sp.
GAAAATTTTCTGGTTCATTTTGGATTGAATAGCATTAAAGACCTGCCCGGTCTCTCGGAATTAAAGGCGGCGGGTTTTCTGGCCAATGTGAACACCTCCCGCCTTAACCTGCTGGGCGATGATAAACCGATAGAAGAACAGCCCGAATTACTGGCTGAATTACCGGGTTCTGCCGGGGAATAAAGTATTTCATCGTAATAAATATTTTTTATGTTGCTTTCCTATTCAATTTCGTTGATTTTCGTCATGTAAATTTCACGGCTAATGCGCTATCCCCGTATGGTTTCAAGGTGAACGAAATGCTCTTCAAAAAAGGAGAATACTCATGGGCTTAAGTTTTTGGCAGATTGCTATTGTTGTTTTGTTATTGGTTTTACTGTTTGGTCGAGGGAAAATTTCCGACCTTATGGGTGACGTGGCGAAAGGGATCAAAAGTTTCAAAAAAGGTATGTCAGAAGATGATATCGATTCGGCTGAAATTAAGCAGGATCCAAAAGTCCTTGATCAAAAATCTGAAACTGATGTTAAAGACATAAAGTCCAAGAAAACAAATAGTTAACTTAACGTCCGAGATATAAAATGTTCGATATCGGCATGATAGAAATGTTTATGATTGTCTTACTGGCCGTTATCGTGGTTGGACCAAAAGACTTGCCCGCGCTGCTGCGTAATATTGGTCGGTTTATTTCAAAAGTCAGGGCCATGGGACAGGAATTTCAAACCAGCATCAAGCAAATGGCAGATGAGGTTGAATTAGAGGAAGTCACCCGAAAATTGAACAAAGCCGGAAATATTCCATTAGATGCGAATGATACGGCACCCGATATCAAACCGGAAGAAGAACAGGACAAAAAGGATCCTGTATGACTGACCTGCCAGAGAAAAAGGACAAAAAAAACGAACAAGATGAACTTGATAAAACTGCCGCGCCGTTACTGGAGCATTTGATAGAGCTTAGGCGGCGACTGCTTTGGGTTGCCGGCTATATACTTGTGGCTTTTGTTGTGTGTTTTTATTTCAATGAAGAAATTTATGTTTTTTTGGCGCAGCCCTATGTCGATGTCTCCCTAAAATATGGGCAGGATGCCAAAATGATCTATACCGGCATGCATGAGGCCTTTTTTGTGTATCTGAAGATTTCCTTTTTTGCCGCCTTCTGCCTGACCTTTCCCCTGATTTCTATCCAATTATGGAAATTTGTTGCCCCGGGACTATATGGAAATGAGAAAAAAGCATTTTTGCCTTTTTTGATCGGGACGCCTGTATTATTTCTTATGGGCGCGGCCTTGGCCTATTATCTGGTTATTCCAAATGCGTGGAATTTTTTCATGTCGTTTCAGCTTGGCCCGCAGGCGGTTTCTCCTGATGTCCTTGGCGGCGCTGCGGGCATAAGCAAAGAAAAACTGGCGGGCGTATTGTCCATTGAACTGTTACCAACGGTCAGGGAATATTGGTCGCTCGTCATGCTGCTTATTCTGGCTTTTGGCATTAGTTTCCAGCTGCCGATTTTATTGGTTCTTTTGGCGCGGGTGGGCATTGTGACGGCAAATGGCCTTGCGGCCAAACGAAAATATATGGTTGTGGCGGCTTTTGCCTTTGCTGCCATCATGACGCCGCCTGACCCAATTAGTCAGATCGGGCTTGGCATACCGATACTTATTTTATATGAAATCTCAATTATTTTTATTCGTTTAACCATTAAGGACAAGAAAAATGTTTGATATCAAGGCTATTCGGGAAAACCCCGAAGCTTTTGATCTGGGCTGGGGCAGGCGTGATATTGCGCCGCAATCTGCGGCTTTAATCGCGCTTGACACAAATTTACGTGAAAAGAAAACCCAATTGCAGGATTGTCAGTCCCGGCGCAATGCCGCCTCCAAGGAAATTGGTCAGGCAAAATCAAAAGGTCTGGATGCCGCTGAAATTATCAAGGAAGTCGCCGACATCAAAACCCGCATGGCGGCCCTGGAAGAAGATGTGCGCGACCTTACTGATGAATTAAATCAAAAGATGTGCCGGCTGGACAATATTCCAGGCGATGATGTGCCGGACGGCGCATCTGAAGAGGATAATGTTGAAATTTTGAAATGGGGCAAGGTTCCAGAGTTTGACTTTGAGCCTAAACAGCATTTTGATTTGGGCGAAGCCCTGGAAATGATGGATTTTGAAGGGGCTGCCCGCATGTCCGGGGCGCGTTTTGTTATATTGCATGGAGATTTGGCGAAATTAGAGCGCGCGCTGTCTTCTTTCATGTTGGACATCCATACTTCAGAATTTGGTTATCAGGAAACCAGTGTGCCGTTCCTGGTGCGGGATCATGCCCTTTTTGGCACAGGTAACCTCCCCAAGTTTGAAGATGACCTTTTCGTAGCCACATCCGGGCATTATATGATCCCGACCGGGGAAGTTCCACTGACCAATATGGTTCGTGAGGATATATTGGAAGAAGAAACGTTGCCGCGCCGCTTTACAACATTAAGCCAGTGTTTCAGGTCGGAGGCCGGTTCCGCTGGCCGCGATACACGCGGCATGATCCGGCTCCATCAATTTAACAAGGTGGAACTGGTCAGCATCACAACGCCGGAACAAAGCCGGGACGAACTGGAACGTATGACAGGAGCCGCCGAACAAATATTGCAGCGGCTTGGTCTGGCCTATCGTAAATTGATCTTATGCACAGGTGATATGGGGTTTGCCGCACAAAAAACCTATGACCTTGAAGTTTGGCTTCCGGGACAAGGGGCATACCGTGAAATTTCCAGCTGTTCCAACACCGGTGATTTTCAGGCCCGCCGTATGAACAGCCGTTGCCGGGCCACCGGCGAAAAGAAAACCCGTTTTGTTCACACGCTGAATGGTTCCGGACTTGCCGTTGGGCGCACGCTGGTTGCCTTGCTGGAAAATTATCAGCAACAGGATGGCAGTATTGTTATTCCGGAAGGTCTTCGCCCTTATATGGGGGGAAAGAAGACCATAGAATGCCATAAAGCGTCATGAGTGAACCTATTTCGACATGCATATTAATCACCAATGATGATGGTTATAATTCACCCGGCCTGAGGCTGCTGGAAGCCATGGCCAGATCAATCAGCGATGATGTCTGGATTGTTGCGCCGGAGGAAGAGCAAAGCGGCAAGGGTCATTCATTGTCTTTGCACGAACCCGTACGTTACCGCCAGATTGATGAAAAATATTTCTCGGTCAAGGGAACGCCCACGGACTGCGTCATGATGGCAACACATACGCTTATGCCGAAAAAGCCTACCTTATTGCTTTCCGGCGTAAACAGGGGCGTTAACCTCGCGGAGGATATGACCTATTCCGGCACAATTTCTGCGGCGATGGAGGGTACTATTTGCCATATCCCCTCAATTGCCTTCAGTCAGGAAATCAAGCGGGACTATCCTTCTGATCTGTATCAGGTCGCCAGAGAACGCGGGCTTTCAGTTTTAAAAAAATTGATTTCTGTGCCTTGGCAAGCCGGTGTATTCATGAATGTTAATTTTCCGCTTTATCCGGATAGGCTCAAAGGGATAAGAACCACCCATCAGGGTTTCAGAGATGATGCGGAATTGTTCATTGAAAAACGGAAAGACCCCAGAGGCGGAAATTATTACTGGATAGGTTTTCGGCGGGAATATGGCGAACCAAAATCAGAGACTGACCTTGCGGCCATTAAAGATGGATATATATCTGTCACACCATTACACCTTAACCTAACACATGAGAACTCTCTTTTAACCATTAAAGAACAAATGGATAAAGATTTTTAATGACTTTAGCCTTATCAGATAAAAAAGCGCGCCTTATATCAGAATTGCGCGATGAGGGCATAAAGGATGAGGGTATTTTATCCGCCCTTGCCGCCATTCCCCGCGAAGAGTTTATACCAAAGGTGCTGCGCAGTCAGGCCTACGAAAATGCCGCCCTTCCGATCAATAGTGGCCAAACCATCAGCCAGCCTTTTGTGGTCGCCTTTATGACAGAGGCGCTGGGCATTTCAAAAAACCATAAAATTTTGGAAGTCGGCACAGGATCCGGTTATCAATCCGTGGTTTTGGCCAAATTATGCCGCCGGCTATTCACGATTGAACGACATTTACCCTTGTTGAATGGCGCGGCGCAGATGTTCAAAAAACTGAATATTTTTAATGTCACAACACTTTTTGGCAATGGCATGAAAGGTTGGCCGGAACAGGCGCCGTTTGACCGCATTATGGTGACGGCGGCCTCGGAAGAGATTCCAGATTTACTCTTGCAGCAATTAAAGGTCGGCGGCATTATGGTTATTCCCATTGGCCCTCAGGGAAAAACCCAGCATATTATAAGGATTACCCGCAGGGGAGATGAATTTGTGGAGGAAAATCTGATGCCGGTTAAATTTGTGCCATTGCTGCCCGGTATCGTGCATGAATCATGAATACAGTTGATATTAAGAAATAGACTTTTTACAGTAGGTCTATGAAGATATATAATCTGCTCTTGAAAATCACGGTTATTCTAAGCGTCAGCGGCATGTTATCCGCCTGTCAGGAGGGGCATTCCTTTAGCACAAGATATGAGCATGCCATTCCGGTCAGGCAATATGCAAAAAATACGCCCTATCCCATTCCTGTGCCGCGCGACAAGCCTGTCCGCAAAAAAATTACAACGACAAAAATACAGATATTCCCCGAAAGCCCTTCGAAAAATCCCTTAATCATTCATGTTCGAAAAGGCGATACTATTTATGCCTTGTCAAGGCGCCATAAGGTCACGGTCAGGGAAATCATCCTCACAAACAAGTTAAAACCGCCTTATTTATTATATCCCGGACAAAAATTAAAAAGCCCGGCGACGGCTGTTCATATTGTTAAAAAAGGCGATACAGTATACAGCCTGTCTCGAAAATATAACGAGGATATGACGACCTTTACCCGGCTTAATAACATTAAAAAACCTTATGCGCTGACCATAGGTCAAAAATTAAAGGTACCGGGGAAAATACACCGTAATTTTCAAGGCGGCAATAAAAGGAAAGCCAATGTAAATATTCCGCCGCCGCCGCAAAGCGGGCAGGGGTTTATGTGGCCTGTAAAGGGGCCGATTCTGTCTTCTTTTGGTCCAAAGGCAACAGGGTATCATAATGATGGTATAAATATAGCGGCCGCTTCAGGCAGCTATGTCAGGTCGGCGCAAAACGGCGTTGTTGTTTATACCGGAAATAAAATAAAAGGCTTTGGCAAGTTAATATTAATTCGTCACAGTGAGGGCTGGATAACCGCATATGCGCATAATTCGGCCATTTTGGTTGCCAAGGGACAAACAGTTAAACGGGGGCAGTCTATTGCGCGAGTAGGACAATCCGGCGGCGTAAATCGTCCGCAGCTTCATTTTGAAATGCGCAAAGCGACCCGCGCCGTTAATCCCGTGCGATATCTTAAAGGGTAATCTTATGGCGTCCGGCCAGATCCTGAATGAATTGCCACGCCACGCGGCCGGACCTTGCGCCCCTTGTTTTTGCCCATTCAAGGGCTTGCGTTTGATAAATTTTTCTGTCCCCCTTGATATTATAATAATCCAGATAGCCTTTAATCATGGCTAAATAATCATCCTGCGAGCAGCTGTGAAAACCTAACCACAGGCCGAATCTGTCAGATAAAGAAACTTTTTCCTCAAC
>JALSHF010000037.1 GCA_026982375.1 Emcibacter sp.
ATGCGGACGGCAGCTTCAGCTATAACCCTGCGGCGGATTTTAACGGTACGGACAGTTTTTCTTATACCCTGTCTGACGGGACAGTTGTTGATACGGGGTCTGTGACCCTTGAGGTTTCTGCGGTCAATGACGGGCCGACGGCACCAACAGACAACAACAATATTGGAAATACTGTGGTAGAAGGTGCTGCTGCAGGAACGACTGTTGGTATTACGGCCACATCATCGGATATTGATGGCGATGTTGTCACATATAGTCTGCTTGATGATGCCGGGGGCTTGTTTTCTATTGATGGTATCACGGGTGTTGTAACTGTTGCAGATGGTGCAGTGGTTGACCATGAAACTGCCGCAAACCATAGCATCATTGTTCAGGCCTCGGACGGTACGGATACATCAACCCAGACTTTTACGATTGATGTGATCGACGCAATGGATGCCGTTGGGACGGCGGGTGATGATATTATCATTGGCGGCGATGGTGACGACGAGCTTGCGGGTGGCCTTGGCGCGGATTTGATTGAGGGCGGCATGGGCAATGACACGCTCAATTATAATGCAGATGATACATGGTCCGGAAGATATGCCGCTTTTAATGTGGAGACGGGTGAAAAGGTGTCTTTAGGCGACGATAATCGTTCGAGCGATGTTTTCGATGGTGGTGAGGGCTATGACACGCTTCAGGGTACTGATGGAAATGATGCGTTGTTTCTTGATGACAGCTATAGCGGTTTTGTCGATGGGGCTCAGGCCCGAATACAGAACATTGAAGAGATTGATATGGGGGCCGGTGATGATATTGTTGATATGACCTCCAACAGCTATACTTATGATCAGGGCGTTATTGTAAAGGGCGGGGAAGGAAATGATACGCTCTGGACTTCAACCGGTGATGACACATTAATTGGCGGCACCGGAAATGATTCGATGTTTGGGGGGGGAGGCAGCGATATATTCGTTTTTGGCGCCAATGAGGGAGATGACACTGTTGATGGCGGCTCAGGCTGGACGGATACCATTCAGCTAAATGATATGGGGGCTGATGCTCAGCAGGGTTGGACGTTAACGTTGGATGGTGGGTCGACAATTTCTTCTACGGATGAGGACGCAAATGAAATATTGTTGTCCGATGATGCATCTGGAACGATTACTTTCGACGATGGCAGTACTGTTGAATTTGAGGGAATAGAGAAAATAGTCTGGTAAGACATGGAGATAGGCAGAACTATTAAGATGATACGGCTTTTTGACTTTAATGTTATCTGTGTTAACATCCGTTGATTTTTTTAATTAAAGAGCAGCCTTTGTGTCAAATAATCCTTCAAATAATCTTGTAGTATCATATGGAAATTTTGTTGTCCGGCGGCCATGGCTGGTGTTGTTTCTTTCTCTATTCGTGGTTTTTCTGTCAGCATATGGCGCGAAAAATATTTATTTCTCCAGTGATTACAGGGCGTTTTTTGGTCCTGATAACCCGCAGCTTGCGGCGCAGGATGAATTGGAAAATACCTATACCAAGGTGGATATGGTTTCTGTCATCCTGAAACCATCAAATGGGGATATCTATAACAAAGAATTTCTTGGGCTGCTATATAGTCTTACGGAAAAATCATGGCAGGTGCCTTATGCGATCCGCGTGGATTCTTTATCCAATTATCAACATACAAGGTCTGAAGAAGATGACATGATCGTCGAGGATCTTGTGGAAGATCCGGAAAGTCTGGATCAGCAGCAGCTCGACCTTATTCGTAAAGTGTCATTGTCGGAACCCGCATTGATTAATCGGCTTGTTTCAGCTGATGGCAGCACGACGCAGATTATCATAACGATTGAGACGCCAAACAGCCATAAAGCCACATTAAATAAAATTGTCACATATGTTCGGGCAATGGCAGAGGAGGCGCGGGTAAAAAAACCGGACATCCATATAGCCTTGAGCGGAAATGTCATGCTGTCCAATGCATTTTCGGAATCTGCCCAGCATGATATGACAACATTATTTCCTTTTATGTATGGCTTGATTGCGCTGACTATTCTTCTGTTTATTCGCTCATTCACGGGTATGATCAGTACGATGATTGTGGTTATTCTTTCTGTGGCTTCGGCTATTGGCGTTGCGGGGCATATTGGCTGGGGTTTGAACAGCGTATCGGTTAATTCCTTTGTTGTCATATTGACCATATCAGTCGCAGACTGCATACATTTGCTGGTGACCTATTTTGGGGAACTGCGTAAAGGCGCGGACAGAAAAAAGGCCACAATCGAAAGCCTGCGCATTAATTTTCAACCCGTTTTTCTCACATCTTTAACGACGGTTATCGGCTTTTTAAGCCTTAATTTTAATGACAGCCCGCCTTTTCGGGAATTTGGTAATATTGCGGCCATGGGTGTGGTTGCCGCTTTCTTTCTTTCCATCACGATGCTGCCGGCATTAATGACGATTATCCCGATGAAACTAGGAAACCACAAACCGTATGAAGGCAGTTTCATGTCGCGTTATGTTGAATGGGTCGTGCATCATAAGAAAGTCATACTTATTGGTTCGCTGGCCGTTGTCGTGACATCGGCGGCCATGTTGCCCAAACTTGTTTACAATGATCAGTTTGTTGATTTTTTCAGCACGAATGTTCAGTTCCGGCAGGATACGGATTTTCTGATGGATAATCTGACGGGTACCTATACCATGGAGTTTTCGATGCCTTCGGGCGAGGATGGCGGCATTTCCAACCCGGCATATTTGACAAAACTGGAGGATTTCGCGAACTGGTTGCGGCTTCAACCGGAAGTGCGGCATATACTGTCTTTTACCGATGTTATGAAAAGACTGAATCAGAATTTGAATGGGGATGATCCTGAATTTTACCGTTTGCCGGATAATCGCCAATTGGCGGCGCAATATCTATTGCTTTATGAAATGTCCTTGCCCGTGGGCCTTGATCTGAATAATCAGATTGATATCAGAAAATCTGCGACGCGCCTGACGGCCATAGTGGGTAATATCAATACGGGGGCCATGAAAGACCTGAAATACCGTTCAGAGAATTGGCTCAAGGAAAACGCCCCGCCCGAAATGCAGCCGCGCGGGGCCACGAGTGTTAACCTGATTTTCGCCTTTTTGACCAAACGAACCTTTGACAGCATGTTTTGGGGAACTGGCTTTGCTTTTCTGTTGATTTCGGCTTGCCTTGTGATTGCCCTGCGTAATATTAAATTGGGTATTGTAAGCCTTGTCCCCAATATTATGCCCGTCATTGTTGCTTTTGGCTTATGGGCGGTTATTAACGGCGAGCTTGGGATGTTTGCCGCAAGTGTGACAGCAACAGCGCTGGGCTTGATTGTCGACTGCACAGTGCATTTCTTAAGTAAATACCAGCGCGGAAAACGCGAAAAAAACCTTCATGCGGAAGATGCAATACGCTATGCTTTCTCAATGGTTGGCATGGCTTTATGGGTATCTTCACTGGTTTTGATTGTGGGGTTCAGCTCGCTCATGCTTTCGGATTTTGCCATGAATTCAAAGATGGGGGCCATGACGGCGATGATCATTGCTGTGGCTCTGATCATCGATTTTCTGTTATTGCCGGTTATTCTGTTATATGTTGATAAAAAGAAAGAACCCTCGAATGTATAAAATGACTAAGAAAATATTTTTTCCCCTATTGGCTTTCACCATGATAGTTCCCTATGCGGCATATTCTCAGATCAAGGCACAAACACCCGAAGAAAAGGGGTTTGCCATCGCCGCGGAAATTGACAGAAGGGATGAAGGTTTTAAGGATACGGTGGCTATTCTGGAAATGGTTCTGAGTAATCGGCAGGGCGCGGAAAGCCATCGGAAGCTTAAAATAAAGACCTTTGAAATGACGGGGGTTGGCGTGGGCGACAAGTCACTGGTTATCTTCGATAGTCCAAGAGATGTCAAAGGGACGGCTTTCCTCACCCATTCCAAGGTTCTGGACCCTGATGATCAATGGATTTATCTGCCGGCACTTGGCCGTATTAAAAGAATATCTTCCAGCAATAAAGCCGGCCCCTTCATGGGGAGTGAGTTTTCCTACGAAGATATGTCCTCTCGGGAAGTCGGGAAATATCACTATAAATGGCTTCGGGATGAGCCTTGCGGCGAACTGATGTGCTATGTGATAGAAGCCTATCCGCAATATGCAAAATCCGGATATACCAAGCTGACATCCTGGATTGATACGACGGAATATCGCACATGGAAAACAGAATTTTATAACAGGCGCGGTGACTTGTTTAAAACTCTTGAATTTTCAGATTATAAATTATATCTGGATAAATATTGGCGGCCACATAATTTATTTATGGAAAATAAAATAACCGGCAAGAAAACAAGACTGGTTTGGAGTCGTTTTGATTTTCAGACAAATCTCTCAGAAAATGATTTTTCCAAAAGTCGGTTAAAAACAGCAAGATAATTTTTGAAACACCTTGTTTCCTGCGAAATTTTAAGGTCTGGCCCCAGGGCTGAGACCTTTTTTTCATTTTCTCTTTATTTTCCTTTTTTAAAATTTTATGGTTAACAAAGGGTAAGTTTGGACAGAAAGCTCCCGTAACTACTTACAATTTTAGAAAAAAATGAATTAAGTAATCGTTAAATTGATCCGATTATTAGGCCCTTTTAGATGTTTTATTGTCATAAATGATGATGGAATCGCAATGATCGCATGTGAGGGCAAAATTGTTAAAAAATAAGTTGCAGAAAAAAATCAGGAAGCATACGGCTTTTTATCGGGGCAAAATTATTTTGCTCAGAAGCTCTATTCTGACGGCTGCTTTTTTTGTTTTATCAAGTAACATCGCTCAGGCAGAAGTAAAGATTCTTGATGTGCGTACGGGTCTGCATCCAGATAAAACGCGTATTGTCCTTGAATTGAGCGAGGTTGCTTTTTATCAGATCAGTTATTTCAATTCTTCTGTCCCGGGCGACTTTAAAGAGGTGACTATTGATCTGCGGAAAACCCCAAGCAAGGAAGATGTCACATCTTTGGTTAAAAAGGCAGAGGTCATTGGCCTGCTGGAAAAAATATCTGTTGAGGAACATGAAGGGGGGCTGCGCCTGCGGATTTTGCTTCGCAAGGCGGCAACGGTTGACAAAAGCTTCATGCTAAAGCCCGAACAAGGGGTGCAATATCGTCTGGTGTTTGATTTAAAAGCTGTCACAGCAGGGGAATGGGCAAGGCAGGTTAAGCTGACTGCCCCTCAGGAAAAGATGCCAGAGCCAGAGCCAGAACCAGAATCAGAATCTGCGGCTCCTGTCCCTGCCATGACTCCAGCGGCTATTCTGCCAGCACAATCAGAAGAAATTCCGCCGACTGAAACCCAGCAAGAGCAAGAAGCTCCAGAAACCTATGATGACATGATGACGGCAGAGAGTAACTTCACATTATCCGGCTATGTCGAGGTGGAAGGGCGCGGTTTTACGCAGTCAGGTTTCAGCCCGGAGCCAAAGGACTGGACGGTATCTTTCGCTTTGGAACCTCTGCTGGAATATGTTTCGGATTCCGGGGATTCTCAAGTTATGTTCCGGCCTTTCGGGCGGTTTGATGTTAATGACAAGGGCCGCAGCCATTTT
>JALSHF010000038.1 GCA_026982375.1 Emcibacter sp.
CACATTTTTTTAATCTGTCCGCCGCCTGCGGTGACAGAAGAAGATGGTCAATGCGCAGGCCGTTATCTTTTGGCCATGCCCCGCGCTGATAATCCCAATAGGTATAATTATGACCGGACGGAAAATATTGCCGGAGCGCATCGGTTAACCCAAGATTGAGTAATGTATAATATCGCGCGCGGGTTTGTGGCTGCATCAACGCATCACCGGACAGGCGAACAGGATCATAACAATCTTCATCCTTGGGACAGCAATTATAATCTCCGCCAAGGACAAATACTTCCTCCTGAGCCAGTAAAAACTTTGCCCGGTCAATCAGGCGATCCATCCATTTCAGTTTATAGTCGAACTTTGGGCCGGGAAGCGGGTTGCCGTTGGGCAGATATAACCCGCCCACGCGTACCGTATTAATGGTGGCTTCAATATATCTGGCCTGTTCATCGCTGTCGTCACCGGGCAGGCCAATCATCACGTCTTCTATGGGGTATTTGGACAGGATGGCAACGCCGTTATAGCTTTTCTGCCCGTGAACCGCGACATTATAGCCAAGCTCCTCAATTTCCATATAGGGGAAATTTTCATCCTGACACTTCAGTTCCTGCAACATCACAACATCCGGACTAAAATCTTTGAGCCATTCGGTGACGCGCGGCAATCGTGCCTTGATTGAATTAACATTCCAGGAAGCTATTTTCATAAATATACCTTTAGGGGAGGCTTTAAACAGCGAAAGAAGACCCACAGCCACAAGAGGCGGTCGCATTGGGGTTTTTGACGACAAACATGGAGCCGGCCAATTCTTCGACAAAATCAACTTCGGAACCGCTTAAATAAAGCAGGGACAAGCCATCCACCAACATGGTCACGCCTTCGCGCATAACAACCAGATCATCATCTTTTTGATCATCGACCAGTTTAAAATCATATTGGAAACCGGAGCAGCCGCCCCCGTCCACGGAAATACGGAATTTAAGGTCTGTGTTACCTTCCTGTGCGCAAAGCGCGGCAATACGCTTTGCGGCGCTTTGCGATAAGGTTACTGGCGTTTTTTCTTCGGTCATTATACTGGCTTATCCTGATGTTTTTTATATATTACACTATAATAAATAGGTAATGTATAAATATTGTCAATAAGCTGAAAATTATTGGTAATTGAAATGATGGAAAATATATTTTTATGAATTCTGATTTTAGAATATTTGAGCCAAAACCTGAATATGCTGCTTATGCCTGTCTGGCGGAAACCAGCCGGGGACGGCTTCATTCTGAAGAGGAAACCAAAACCCGTTCCCCCTTTCAGCGGGATCGGGACCGCATCATTCATTCTGATGCCTTCAGGCGCCTGATTCATAAAACGCAGGTTTTTGTCTATCACGAAGGGGACTATTACAGAACGCGGCTTACGCATTCAATAGAAGTCGCCCAAATAGCCCGCAGCATTGCCGTCGTGCTGGGCCTTAATGATGAAATTGCGGAGTCTCTGGCGTTGGTTCATGATTTTGGCCACACCCCCTTTGGTCACGCCGGTGAGGAAGCCATGAATGCCGTCATGGCACCATTTCAGGGTTTTGATCATAATGCGCAATCCTTGCGTATTGTAACAAAATTAGAAAAAAGATACGCCGGTTTTGATGGCTTGAACCTGACATGGGAAACACTGGAGGGACTGGCCAAGCATAATGGCCCCCTTTGCGCGAAAGGCCAGTTTGATGGTTTGAATGTGAATTTGCGAAGCTATAATGACAGCCATGATCTGGAATTACATAGTTTCTCCAGTGCCGAAGCACAAGTGGCCGCTGTGTCAGATGATGTGGCTTATAATACGCATGATATTGCCGATGGTATCAGGGCAGGCTTGTTAACGATGGACCAATTGGAAGATCTGCCCGTTTTATGTGATATTATCACGGACGTGCGCAGCAGTTACGGCAAGCTTGATGATGGCCGGGAAATCCACGAGGTTGTTCGCCGGCTGATCAATCGAATGGTCAATGATATATTGGTGGAAAGCAGAAAAAGAATAGCCGAGCTTAGGCCAAAAGCCGTCAGTGATATTCGCGGCGCGGCCAAAAGCGTGATTTCTTTTTCCTATGAAATGAAAGAGTTCGATAAAAGATTGAAATCTTTCTTAATGCAGAATATGTATCGGCATTATAAAGTAAACCGCATGTCCAGTAAGGCAAAGAGGGTTATAACCGATTTGTTTGAACTGTTTCATGCAGAGCCGGAATGTTTGCCAACTGAATGGCAAGTACCGCAAATTTTGGAAGACAAGAATATCCGCGCACGACATGTGGCGGATTTTATCGCCGGCATGACAGATCGATATGCCATTTTGGAACATAAAAGATTATTTGATACATCGTTGTTTGAATTATGAATATTTTTGATGCTTATTTTAACGCCCTCAAAACCATCGTTTCTGACCTTGGGGATAGCAATAAATTACCCAAAGGCCTCGAGCTTGAAAATGTGACGATCGAGCCGCCGCGTGATGCCTCTCATGGTGATATCTCGACCAATATAGCCATGGTGCTGACCCGGCAAGCGCGTATGAAGCCCCGTGATATTGCCGAGCTGATCGCGGATAGACTTAAGCTTATGGATGGTGTTGAAAAGGTGGATGTGGCTGGCCCCGGCTTTATCAATATCACATTACAGCAAAAGATAATCCAGACACAGGTGACGAATATCCTGAGAGCCGGAAAAGATTATGGCCGTTCAGAAATAGGCCGTCATGATAAAGTCAACGTGGAATATGTTTCGGTCAATCCGACAGGGCCGCTTCATGTTGGTCATTGCCGGGGCGCGATTTTTGGGGATGCTTTGGCCTCTTTGCTGTCCTTTGTTGGCTATGACGTGACCCGCGAATATTATATCAATGACGCAGGCGGCCAGATTGATGTCTTGGCCAGATCCGCCTATCTGCGATATCGGGAAGCTCTGGGCGTTGATATCGGTGAAATTCCCGAAGGATTATACCCCGGTGATTATTTGATTCCCGTGGGGCAGGCGCTGGCGGATAAATATGGTGATAGGTGGCTGAAGGCGGACGAAAGTGAATGGCTCAAGGATATTCGGCAGTTCGCCACGGATGCCATGATGGTTATGATTCGCGCCGACCTTGAAACACTATCCATTGAACATGATGTGTTTTTCTCGGAGACAACCCTTCATGAAAGCGGAAAAATTCAAACTGCTCTGGATAAGCTTGCTGACAAAGGCCTGATTTATACGGGCATATTAGAGGCGCCAAAGGGCACAAGGCCGGATGATTGGGAAGAACGCCCGCAAACCCTGTTTAAGTCCACGGATTTTGGGGATGATGTTGACCGGGCTGTCAAGAAATCAGATGGCAGCTGGACTTATTTTGCGGCCGATGTGGCTTATCATTATGATAAAATGGAACGCGGATTCTCGCATCTGATTGATGTCTGGGGCGCGGATCATGGCGGCTATGTCAAACGCGTTGAATCAGTTATTGAGGCATTAAGCGATGGCAAAATAGATTTTGATGTTCGGCTGTGCCAGATGGTTAAATTGCTCAGGGACGGAAAACCCGTTAAAATGTCAAAGCGTTCGGGGGCCTTTATCACCATGCGCGATATTGTGAATGAGGTGGGCAAGGATGTGGTGCGCTTCATCATGTTGACCCGTAAAAATGACGCCTCTCTTGAATTTGATTTTGCGCGCGTAACGGAACAATCAAAGGATAATCCTGTGTTTTATGTGCAATATGCCCATGCGAGAGTATATTCAGTTTTCCGCAAGCTTCTGGGGATATATCCTGATATGGATGTTTCTGCGGCGGCACTTCTCACTGCGGATATGAGCCTTCTAAAGGACGAAAGTGAATTGGCTCTGATCAAGAATATGATGAACTGGCCGCGCTTTGTTGAAAGTGCCGCCTTTGCGCGCGAGCCGCATAGAATTTCCTATTTTCTTTATGAATTGGCCTCCGAATTTCATGGCTTATGGAATAAAGGTAATGATCATCTTGATCTTCGCTTCATAATCGAAGATGATAGAGACACGACTTTATCTCGATTGGCCCTAATTACGGCGACGGCGAATATTATTGCTGCAGGACTGGATATATTAGGTGTGGAACCAGTTAAGGAAATGTAGAGAAACAAAACCACGGGAAGGGATTTAGAATGTCAGATGAAAATGAAAAATCATCATGGCTGCAGCCATTACCGGAGGAATATGCCGCCGAGGGTGATATGACGGGGCGGCGTATGTTTGTCGCGGCTTTAACCGTTATTGTTTTAGCCATATTTGGCGGGTTGATCTGGTATAGTTATATGGAAGGCGCGAATAATGGGCCGGTGCCTGTTGTGCGGGCAGATAATTCCGTCATTAAAATAAAACCGGAAAACCCGGGAGGCTTGGAAGTCCTCAATCAGGATAAAAATGTTTTCAACCGCGTGACCTCTGGCGAAACTGAATATGATGAAAGTCTTGGGGCCAGTGCTGAACTGCCCCTTGACAGACCAAAAGTAAAAACACCAGAAAGAGAAATGCCTGAAAAAATTGCTGATACGGCCACGGCGCCAAAGCAGAAGGCTCAGGATGAAAACCCTGTTGTTAAACCAGAGTCTATTGCAGAGTCTGTTGCAAAAACTGTTGCCGCGATTGCGCCGTCTGTAAAAGGCGGCACTGATGGCTTCCTTGTTCAGCTCGGGGCTTTTGGCAAGCAAGAAAGCGCAGAGAGGTTATGGAAAAAACTTAAGAGTGATAACGCCGCCCTTTTATCAGGCCTCAACCCCGATGTCATGATGATAGATTTGGGTAAAAAAGGCGTTCTCTATCGACTTAGAGGAGGGGAAATCACCTCACGAAAGCAGGCAGACGATATCTGCGCCGGATTAAAGGCAAAAAAACAAGCCTGTATTGTGGTGGCAAAATAGATGGCGCGGCCCGTAATATTGGATTGTGATGGTCTTTCTTTAACGGCTGACGAGACGGCGGTTTTTAAAGAGCTGGATCCCTTTGGATTTATATTATTCGCTCGAAATTGCCAGTCACCCAGCCAGCTAAAAAAACTTACCGATGAGATGAGGCAAGCGGTGGGCCGCGAAGATGTTCCCATCTTCATTGATCAGGAAGGCGGGCGTGTCTGCCGCCTGAACCCGGAATATTGGCGCAAACCCCCAAGCGGGGCGGCCTTGCTTGCGCTATATGAAAAAGATAGCGAGATGGGTTTGGTTGCCGCCAAGATAAATGCCCGCCTGATGGCTGATGAGCTTGGGTCTATGGGGGTTTCCGTAAATTGCTATCCCTTATTGGATTTGTATTTCTCTGGCGCGGATAAAGTGATTGGCGACAGGTCATACGGTGATAATGGCGATATAGTGGCAAAATTGGGGGAGGCCGCCTGCGAAGGCCTGCTGTCTGGCGGCGTTTTGCCAGTTATAAAACATATCCCGGGTCATGGCCGCGCAACCGTAGACAGCCATATTGATCTGCCCATTGTTGATACCCCGCGCGAGACCTTATCCAAAACGGATTTTGCGCCATTTAAGGCCTTAAATCATATGCCGCTTGCCATGACAGCCCATGTGGTTTACTCGGCCATAGACGCGATAAA
>JALSHF010000039.1 GCA_026982375.1 Emcibacter sp.
TACTCCCCTTGATAATCCACCAGCCGCGCGAAATCTTCGGACCCTTTACGGGCGATCCAGTTTTCTTCGATCGGCACCCCCCCCTGATGACGCGGGGCCACATAGATGAAACCATAACTATACGGCCCGAGCAGCCATTTATAACTGGCCGATATCATAAAATCCGGATCCACATCCCGCACCGAAAAGGGCATCACGCCCAATGACTGGGTCAGATCAAGTACCAGCGCCGCCCCATTACGCCGCGCCGCCTGCCCAACCTTGACCAGATCCACCCGGCTGCCGTCCGTCCAATGGGCATGGGGGCAGGCAACAATGGCCGTATCCTGATCTATGTCCGCACATAGGGGCGTAGTCCAGTCACCGTCTTGTGGCCGCGGAACAGTCACTATATGCGCCTGATGAATTTTGGCCATTTCCTGCCAGGGGTAGACATTGGACGGGAATTGATCCGCCAGCAGAATGATTTTCTGGCCCTTTAAAATATTCAAATTTTTAACCGCAATGGCCATGCCGTAAGATACCGACGGAATAAGCGCAATATCATCCGGCCCGGCCCCGATCATGTCAGCCATCAGGGCAGTGGCTTTTTGGGGGGGATCAAAGAAATTCGACAATTCCATGGCCCAGGGCCGTAATTTCCCGGCCACGGCCTGCTGCCCAAGGGCGGCGGCCTCTTTCAAGATGGGCGACATATAGGCCGCATTCAGATAGGTCACATCTGATGGAATATCAAAAAGATGTTTTTGGCAGGTAAAATCAGTCATATATATTGTCTCACTGCTACGCTTTCATGAGGCTAAAGTTAGCCCTCAATAGCCTTAAAGCCAAACTTTTTTCCCTTTTACGGTTTTTTTTGCTAAGCTCGCCGGTAACTTATCAGAAGGAGCTGGCAAATGAGCGTTATTTTCCCTATGGGCCTATTGGCTATTTTCACCTTACTTTATTCATCCATAATGATCACAAGCCGGAAAAAGGCCGTCAGTTCCGGCGACCTCAAGCCCAGTTATTTCAAGGAATATAATAACGATACCCCGCCGGGCTATATGCAAAAAGCAACCCGGCAATGGGCCAACCTGTATGAAGTTCCCGTATTATTCTATGCGGTCTGTGCCGCGATTCTGGCCATGGGCCTTGATGATGTCATTTTTGTCTATCTGGCCTATAGCTTTCTGGGCTTTCGGCTCGTGCAGGCTTTTATCCATACCACCTACAATAATATTTATCACCGCCTGCTGATATTTTCCTGCGGTCTTGTTATCGTCCTCGCCATGTGGATCAGGCTGTTACTGATCGCATAATCTCCTCTATAAGTTCTTCTCAAGAAATTTTTCAACTTCTGAAAAGAATTTTATGCGGTGTTTTTGCAGGCTCAAATAATGATCGCCGTCTTTTAAAGTGATAAAGCGGATGTCTTTCTTTTGCTGTTTCATCTTCTTGGCGAATGTTTCACCATGCCTATAGTCAACGCTCCGGTCCTTTGTGCCATGAACAAGCAAAACAGGGACATTGATTTTATCAATATTATTAACAGGAGATATGTCGGAAAGCGAATCTTCCTCGCTTCGGATATAGGGCATGTATTTTTCCCTTAAGTCTTTGAATTTCTTAAAATCTTTATATAGCCTGAGCATACTGGTGACCGGTGCCATGGCCACCGCGCATTTATAGAGATCAGGCTCTTTTACCAAAGATTGCAAGGCGGCATACCCCCCGTAACTGCCGCCTAAAATACACAGGCGGCTGGGGTCGGCATAACCCTGCGCGATCATCCATTTTGCGCCGTCATTGATATCATCAAGCATTTTTCCGCCCCATTCTTTTTCGCCTAACTCTTTGAAAGCCGCGCCATACCCGGTGGAACCACGGTAATTCATTTGAAGAACCGCATAGCCCCTTGTGGTCAGGAACTGCACCCAATAATCAAAGCCATACTCATCACGGGCAAAGGGGCCGCCATGAGGCATTATGACCGTTGGCAGGTTTTTTCTGGATTCTGCGCCGATAGGAAGAGATAGAAAAGCCGGGATTTCAAGGCCATCCCGCGCCTTATAATTTACTGACTTCATGGGTGATAATTTTTCAGCGTCAAGGCCTGAATATGCCTCTGAAAACCAATCAATTTTATTTGTATTTAAATCCAGAAAATAATAATCTCCCGGGGTCACGGCGGAGCTTACTTTGATGATAAATTTTTTCTTGTCTTTGCTATGTGACGCGATTGTCGCTTGCTGATCCGGAAAGAATTTTGCCGTCATATTTCCTATGCGTTGCCATAAACGATCAAGATTCACAACATGCGACATATCATCATAATATCGATAGCCAAGAATATTTTCCTGCTCATCTTGATAAAAATCGGTAATGTCAGCCCCCTCCTGACTGGCGACTTTCTTCACAAATTCTTCTGTTTCAATATTATACCCAAATATGGCTTCAAAACCATTTTCCGCCGTGACGGACACATAAATTATTTTAGTATCCGGACTGAAGCCTACCGGATGAAATGGCGCGTCATCTTTAACGGCATCATAATTGGCAATCTCCTGCCATGCTGCGGCCTTGGATTCTCGATAAATAATCCGATTATTGACTTTATGACCCCCAAAGCCAAGCCTCACCACACCCTTTTTATCGGCCATCCAGCGATCAATGCTGGAGGCAATCTTCACATGGATGTTTCTTTTACCATTATGAATATTAACTTTATAGACAAACGGGTGGTTTACCCGTTCATGATCAAGGGCTAATAAAATATGATCCGGATCATCGGGCAGGAAGCTTACCACTTTATCCTGAAACTGTGACATTACCCGGTTTCTGATATTTTTTCCCGTTCGCCTTTGAGTTTTAATCAGGTTTATGGGGTTTTTTTTATCCCAATCCAGAGCAAATAATCTCGTCGTAATATATTTCACGCCATTTTCATTCACAGGTATCCGGACACTAACGGCAAGCCTGTCATTGGTGAGCCATTTAAACCATTTATATTCCCCTTCATCAAAGGCAATGGCATGCCACTCCCCCTTTTCAGCCGGATCCATGCTTTGGGTAATCAATGTTGTTTTGCCCTTATAGTTACGCAAAGAAGCCATGCGGTTGCCATCGGGTGACAGCTTGATACTCTTAAAACTCGGCAATTGGCCAAAGGCCTCGGCAGAGATGGACGGCTTCGCCTGCGCGTAGGCGGCTGCAGGGGCGATTGAAAAAAGATATAAAATGAAAAGAAAACCGCGAAACATAACACCCCCGATAAATTATTTTATGAGGGCAGTTTATGTTTTTAAATAACCTTATGTCAAAGAAAAACGCCGCGACCAAACAGGCCTATGCCATCTGTTCACAACCAACGCAGGCTTGCGGGAAAATAATAATGCTGGAGGCTGAAGGCATGTCCGCGACGTCATTCTGGTTATCCAGATAAAACAGGTCATAGGTCAGCCGTAACATCCGCGCCACGCGCGCATCTTTAATGCGGTAGAAAATCTGCTGGCTTTCCCTGCGTGTTGCCACGATACCTTCTGCGCGCATACGGCCAAGATGCTGGGACAATGCGGATTGGGAAATATCCAGATCCTTTTCCAAATCACCAACGCACATTTCCTTGCCAAGAAGGCGGCTTAAAATGATCAGTCTGTTTGAATTTGCCAATGTTTTTAAAAAATCTGCTGCCTCAATAGAGTTAATCTGAAGATGATTCAGATCACTCATTTCTACGATATTACGCATTTAAGTCACCTTTTTATATTCTGCTAAATAATGATTTATTTTTTAAATCACTTTTTTTTATTGATTCTTATATGGTAATTTTACGATTTCGTGAACAAAAAAGTCCGCATTAGCCTATTTTCGGACATAAAAGGAAACAGGTAATTATCTTTCTGAATAGTAACATGTTGATTTAACAGCGTTTTTCCAAGAATCCTTTTGTTGGGCCATTGTATTTTTATTCACATTGGGCCTTGTGACGCGATAATATGATGATATCGTTGATACATCATTAACATTCCCTGATGTTTCGGCGGAGTTTTCAATGATATCTCCGGCAAGCATCGCAATGCCAAAGGCCGTTATTTCAGATATCCGGGGCCTGATAACGTCCAGCTGCATGATGTTTGCCAGAAATTGGCACAGCCAGTCATTTTGCATCATCCCCCCATCTACTTTCATACTCTTGCAGGTTAAATGCACATCCTGTTCCATGGCGTCAAGCAGATCAGCCGTTTGAAATCCCACGGATTCCAATGTCGCCCGCGCAATTTCAGCGACGCCCGTGGCGCGGGTTAACCCAAAAATCGCCCCGCGTGCGTCCGGATTCCAATGGGGCGCGCCAAGCCCCGTAAAGGCGGGCACCAGATAAACGCCGCCGCTATTATCAATAGAACGGGCCAGTGCCTCCGTCTCATGAGCGGTTTCAATAATCTCAAGGCCATCCCGCAGCCATTGAACCGCCGAGCCCGCGCAAAAGAAGCTGCCTTCAAGGGCATAGGCGACCCTGCCTTTAATCTGATAGGCCACCGTGGTCAGAAGCCTGTTTTGAGACCGCACGAATTTATCGCCAATATTCATCATGATAAAACCGCCGGTGCCATAGGTGCCTTTAATCTGCCCCGCATCAAAACAGCGATGTCCCATCAAAGCCGCCTGTTGATCACCCGCTACGGCGGTAATGGGAATCGCATGACCAAACAGGCTTTCGTCCGTATGGCCAAAATGATGGTCACAGGCTTTCACCTCTGGTAAAATTTCTGCCGGCACATCAAATAATGCCAGCAGTTCCGCATCCCACGACAGATCCCGAATATTAAACAGCATGGTTCGCGAGGCATTTGTCACATCTGTATAATGGACAGCGCCCTTTGTTAAATGCCACAGAATAAAGCTGTCGATTGTGCCAAAGGCCAATTCACCCTTTTGCGCCCTGTTTCGGGCGCCCGCGACATTATCCAATATCCATTTGATTTTTGTTGCGGAAAAATAAGGATCCAGCAGCAGGCCGGTTTTTTCCGAAATCCTGTCCTCATGGCCATCCTCCTGCATTTTCCGGCATAAGTCCGCCGTCCGGCGATCCTGCCAGACAATCGCGGGATAAATCGGCTCGCCCGAATTGCGGTCCCAGATCAGGGTGGTCTCGCGCTGATTGGTAATGCCGATAGCAGAAGGAACCACGCCGTCCGGCATTTGACCCAAGGCCTGCCGGATCACATCCATAACGGACTGGATGATCTCCATACCATCATGCTCGACCCAGCCATCATGTGGGAAATATTGGGGGAAGTCTTTCTGACAGGATATATGCAATTCCCCCCGTTCATCGAAAATCATGGCGCGGCTGCTGGTGGTGCCCTGATCAATGGCCATCAAATAATGCGTCATCTGCAACTCCCTATTGTGAAATTTCCTATTGGGCGTAATATACAATAATATACAACGACTATTCAAAATTTCATGCATCAAATATGGGCATCGATAAATGACAGATTATGACCTGTTGATCATTGGCGGCGGTATTAACGGGACGGGCATTGCGCGGGACGCCGCGGGGCGGGGCCTGAAAGTCCTGTTGGTGGAAATGTCCGATCTGGCGTCAGCCACATCATCCAAAAGTACCAAGCTCATTCACGGCGGCTTGCGCTATCTTGAGTATTTTGAATTTCTGCTTGTCCGAAAAGCCCTGAATGAGCGGGAGATATTATTGCGGGCCGCGCCTCATATTATTCATCCCTTGAAATTCATCCTGCCCCATGAAAAACACCTGAGGCCCAAATGGATGATCCGCATCGGGTTATTTTTATATGACCATCTGGGCGTCCGTACCAGCCTCGGAAAATCACGGCAGATCAACATTCAGCCGGACGCCAGCCCCCTGCATCCCCGCTTTACCGATGGCTTCACCTATTATGACTGCTGGGTGGATGACGCCCGGTTGGTGATCCTGAACGCGCTTGACGCCAAGGATCTGGGCGCTGAAATTTTAACCCGGACGCGCTTTATCACGGCCCAGAACAGGGGCGATCACTGGCAGGCTGAAATTACTTCTGAAAAGAACGGGAATCAGACCATCACGGCAGCGGCGATGGTCAATGCGGCGGGGCCATGGGTGTCTGACATCATCAATGACGGCCTGTCACTGCCGGCCCATAATCGCCTCAGGCTGGTAAAAGGCAGCCATATCATTGTGCCCAAATTATTCGCCGGTGATGAGGCTTATATCCTGCAAAATGAGGATGGCCGGATTATTTTCGCTATTCCTTATCAGGCGGATTATACCCTTATCGGCACCACGGACGTGCCTTATGACGGTGACCCGGCAGAGGTCGCCATATCCGCGGATGAAATCGACTATTTATGCCACCATATCAATGAATATTTCAGGCCAGGCTTGCCCCACGGCAATCCTCTGTCGGCGGATGATGTGGTCTGGCATTATGCCGGCGTCAGGCCGCTTTATGACGATACAACAAAAGAGGCCAGCGCCGTCACGCGGGATTTTGTTCTGGCCCTGCGCCGGGATAGCAGAAACGGCGATAAAGGCGCGCCGCTCCTGTCCATCTTTGGCGGCAAAATAACCACTTACCGGTATCTGGCCGAAAAAGCTCTGGAGAAAATGGCCGAATTCTTTCCCGAAATGGCGGGGCCATGGACGGCGAGCGCCCCTTTGCCCGGCGGCAATATTCCGGGGCAGAATATGGAAAAGTTCATTCGGGACAAACAGGAAAAATACCCCTGGCTGGACAAAGACCTCTGCGCCAGATACGCCCATCATTATGGCCAGCGTATGGACGATATGCTGGACAAGGAAAGTTTGGACGCGGTTCTTATCGGCCCCGGGCTTTATGATTTTGAGGCAGATTTTCTGATCACCCGGGAATGGGCCATAACCGCTGAAGACATCCTGTGGCGCAGAAGCAAACTCGGCCTTGACTGGTCAGATAAAGACGTTCAGAATCTTGAAAAATGGTTAAAAGATCACATATGAATGGCACGACCATCAGTAGCCATCGCCGCCTCGCGTACCGCTTCGGTTTCGGTGGGGTGGGCATGGCAGGTATAGGCAATATCTTCTGCCGTCAGGCCTTTTTCCACAGCCAGCGTTAATTCGGCGATCATATTGCCCGCATCGGCCCCAATGATATGGGCACCCAAAATCTTGTCACTGACGGCGCAGCTGAGGATTTTAACAAAGCCATCGGTCTGGCGATTGGCTTTTGCGCGGCTGTTGGCGGTGAAAGGAAATTTTCCGGCGTTATAGGCTTTGCCCGCCGCCTTTAAGGCTTCTTCGGTTTTGCCGACGCTGGCCACTTCGGGCATGGTATAGATCACGCCCGGGATAGCATCATAATTCACATGACCTGCAAAGCCCGCGATAATTTCAGCCACCGCCGCGCCTTCGTCTTCGGCTTTATGGGCCAGCATCGCGCCGCGTACCACATCACCGATGGCATAAATACCCTTGACATTGGTCTGGAAATGATCGTCAATTTCCACTTGGCCCCGGTCGGTCATTTTAACGCCGGCTTCTTTTAACCCAAGGCCTTGGGTATAGGGTTTGCGGCCCACAGCCACCAGAACCGCGTCACATTTAATCTGCTCTGCATCGCCGCCAGCGGCAGGCTCGACGGCCACGCTCAGGGAAGTTTTGGTCTTTTTAACGCCGGTCACTTTGGATTTCAGTTTAAAGGTAAAGCCTTGTTTCTTCAGAATTCTGGCAAAAGTCTTGCTGACCTCGCCGTCCATTTCCGGGGTTATCCGGTCCATGAATTCAATGACCGTCACCTCTGCCCCAAGACGTTGCCAGACAGAGCCCAGTTCAAGCCCGATAACCCCGCCGCCAATGACCACCAGATGTTTTGGTGTTTTTTTCAGGCTAAGGGCGCCCGTTGAGGACAGAATTCGTTTTTCATCAATGTCTATGCCGGGCAAATCCGCCACTTCGGAGCCGGTGGCAATGACAATATTTTTCGCCGCGAGCAGCCGCTCCCCGCCGCCGCTTAAAGCAACTTTGACCGATCCTTGGGCCCCGATGGTGCCGCGTCCTTCAATATAGTCAACTTTATTTTTCTTGAGCAAATAAGCAACGCCGTCGGTAAGCCCCTTAACCGTTTCCTCTTTTGAGGTCATAAGTTTGGCAATATCAATGGTGACTTTACCGGTTGTAATACCAAACTGGCCCATGCCATGACTGGCTTCATCAAATAATTCAGACGCATGGAGCAAAGCCTTTGACGGGATACAGCCCACATTCAGGCATGTGCCGCCAAGGGTGCCGCGCATTTCTACGCAGGCCACCGTCAAGCCTAATTGAGCCGCCCTGATTGCCGCAACATATCCGCCCGGCCCGCCGCCAATGATGACCACATCAAAATTATCAGACATTCTTCATTCCTTAATTAAATACGAGACAATTATAAATCCAAAACAAGGCGTTGGGGATCTTCCAGACATTCCTTCACCCGCACGAGGAAGGTCACGGCCCCTTTGCCGTCCACCACCCGGTGATCATAGCTGAGCGCCAGATACATCATGGGCTTGATCACCATCTGACCTTTTTCAACCATGACCCGTTCCTTG
Source organism: Emcibacter sp. (assembly GCA_026982375.1). Classification (GTDB taxonomy): domain Bacteria; phylum Pseudomonadota; class Alphaproteobacteria; order Sphingomonadales; family Emcibacteraceae; genus Paremcibacter. Next base: position 8,572 of record JALSHF010000039.1, read on the forward strand.
ATGGCATGCATGCCCAGAATACCAGACTGGGGCGCATTCAAAATCGGTGAGGACAGGAGGGAGCCAAAAATACCGCCATTTGAAATGGTGAAAGTACCGCCCTGCATTTCATCCATGCCAAGCTTGCCGTCGCGGGCCCGCCCGCCAAGGCGGACAATTTCCTTTTCCACATCGGAAAAACTGCGGTTCTGGCAATCGCGGACAACCGGCACCACAAGGCCCGCAGGCGTGCTGGCCGCAATCCCGATATGGTAATAATTCTTATAGACAATGGCATCATCACGCACTTCCGCATTAACCTCGGGAATTTCTTTCAAGGCCTGAACGCACGCCTTAACAAAGAAAGACATGAAGCCTAATTTTGAGCCATGTTTCTTTTCAAACATTTCCTTATATTGATTGCGCAGGGCAATGACCGCCGACATATCCACCTCGTTATAAGTGGTCAGCATGGCCGCCGTATTCTGGGCATCTTTCAAACGTCTGGCAATCGTTCTGCGCAGCCGCGTCATGGGGACAATTTCTTCTGTTGGCATATCTTCTTGAGGCGGCTGGGCCACAGGAACCGGCAGAGGCGACGGGCCATGATCCAGAAAATTAAGCACATCGGCCTTGGTCACCACACCATCCGGGCCGGTGCCGGTAATCTTGCTCAGATCCACGGCTTTATCCGCCGCAATTTTCGCCGCAGAGGCCCGAACGCCGCCGCCGGCGGACGCCGCCTTGGGTTTCTCCTCAGAGGCTTTTGGGGCCGGGCCGGCGGCAGACTGTTTTTCTGTTGTTGCTGTGGGGGCCGTTTTACCGTGAGCCGTTTCATCTATGGTGGCCAATAGGGCGCCAACTTCAACCGTATCACCTTCTTGCGCGGCGATTTGCGTTAAGGCACCGCTTGCTGTCGCATTAACTTCCAAGGCAACCTTATCGGTTTCCAGTTCACATATGGGTTCATCAACCGCAACCGCATCCCCAACAGCTTTAAACCATTTGCCAACGGTTGCTTCTACGACTGATTCGCCCAATACCGGGACATGGATTTCGGTGGCCATAAGCCCTACTCCTTTTAAAATCTATATTTTTAACTCGGGTCAATATGCCCGATCATTTTACTGTCAAGGCCTGATTCACAAGGTCTTTTTGTTGTTGAATATGGCGGCTCATCTGACCAGTGGCCGGAGACGCCGCGGGATTGCGGCCCGCATATTTCGCCCGCGTCGGCGTTATGTCACATGCGTTCAAACTTTCTTCGAGCAGGGGTTCAATATATGACCATGACCCCATATTCTTCGGTTCTTCCTGACACCAGACCACAGTTTCCACATTTTTAAAGCGCGATAATTCCTTGATAATCGCTTCCTGGGGATAGGGGTATAATTGTTCCACCCGCAGTAAATAGATATCCGACATTTCCCGCTTGTCGCGTTCTTCGAGCAGGTCAAAATAAACTTTGCCAGAGCAGAAAATAACCCGCTTGATATCCTTGTCCGCTTTAAGCTTGATGCTTAAAGCGGGATCACTTTCTGCCGTATCCCAAAGCAACCTGTGGAATTCCGTATTCTCGCCCATATGCGACAATTCAGACACGGACATTTTATGACGCAGCAATGATTTCGGCGTCATCAAGATCAATGGCTTTCGGAATTTCCGTTTCATCTGGCGGCGCAATATATGAAAATAATTGGCCGGGGTCGTACAATTGGCCACCTGCATATTATCCTCGGCGCATAATTGAAGATAACGTTCCAGCCTTGCACTTGAATGTTCCGGCCCCTGACCTTCATAACCATGGGGCAATAGAATGACCAAACCGCTCATGCGCAGCCATTTTGCCTCGCCTGAGGAAATAAACTGGTCAAAAATCATTTGCGCGCCATTGGCAAAATCACCAAATTGCGCTTCCCATAAAACAAGGGCGTCCGGCTCGGCCATGGTATAACCATATTCAAAACCCAAAACGCCAACCTCTGACAAGGCACTGTCAATGACCTCAAAAGTCGCATGGGGGTCGCTGCCGTCCGATACATGACGCAGCGGTGTGTAGCGATCTTCGGTTTCCTGATCGATGAAAACAGAATGACGGTGCGAGAATGTGCCGCGCTGGCTATCCTGCCCCGAAAGGCGCACCCGGTGACCTTCGCGGATCAAACTGCCAAAGGCCAGAGCCTCGGCCGTTGCCCAGTCGATATTGCTGCCCGTATCAAACATGGCCGCCTTGGCATTTAAAATACGCTGCAGGGTTCGGTGAACATTAAAGCCATCCGGTACGGCACATAGCGTGCGGCCAATTTGCTGCAATTCGTCCGTATGTACGCCCGTACCGGCAGAACGTCTCACATCATCGCAATCTCTTTCATAGCCGGACCAGCGACCGGCGAACCAGTCTGCCTTGTCCACTTTATATGAATCAGCGGCCTTCATTTCCACATCAAGATAATTATAGACATCCTTAACCATCTGATCTGATTGTTCCTGGGTAATCAGGCCTTCCCTTATCAGGCGCTGCGCATAAAGATGACGGGTCGTTTTATGGTTTTTAATGCGCTTATACATCAAGGGCTGGGTGAAGGATGGCTCATCCCCTTCATTATGACCAAAGCGGCGATAACAGAACATATCAACCACCACATCGGACTTGAATCTTTGGCGAAATTCCGTGGCCAGCTTCATCACATAGACCACCGCTTCCGGGTCATCTCCGTTCACATGGAACACAGGCGCCTGAACCGCCTTTGCCATATCCGAGGGATAGGGGGAAGAACGGGAATAATGGGGCGCCGTGGTGAAGCCAATCTGGTTATTCACAATCACATGAATGGTGCCGCCGGTCTGATAGCCTTTCAGCTCGCTAAAGGCGAAACATTCCGCCACAAGACCCTGACCTGAAAAAGCCGCGTCACCATGCAGCAGCAGGGTCAACACGCTATTGCCCGTGGTGTCATGCCGGTGGGTTAATTTCGCGCGGGTTTTACCCAAAGCCACCGGATTGACCGCCTCCAGATGGGACGGGTTGGGCGTCAGGGATAGATGGACATCATTGCCATCAAAAGAACGGTCGGAAGAAGCCCCCAGATGATATTTCACATCCCCGGACCCTTCCACATCGTCGGGCTTATAAGAGCCGCCGTGAAATTCATGAAAAATCGCCCGGATCGGCTTGCTCATCACATTGGCCAAAACATTCAGCCGGCCCCGGTGCGGCATGCCAAGAATGATATCTTCCACGCCGTTCTGCCCGCCCGTCTTGATGATCGCTTCGAGCGCCGGAATAAGGGCCTCTGCCCCATCAAGACCAAAACGTTTGGTGCCAATATATTTCTTTGCCAGATATTGCTCAAAACCTTCGGCTTCTGTCAATTTCTGGAGAATGGCGCGTTTGCCCTCATTGGTGAAATGAATGATATTATCCCGTCCCTCAATATGGGACTGAATCCAGGCTTTTTCCTCTGGCTCATTGATATGCATGAATTCAACGCCGACATTGGAACAATATGTCCGCTCCAATATGGCCAGAATTTCGCGCAATGTGGCCGACTCTAACCCAAGGACATTATCGATGAAGATGGGCCGATCCATATCATCCGGACCAAAACCATAGGTGGCCGGATCAAGTTCAGTCTGCAACGGGCGCTCTTCTAATTCAAGCGGATCCAGTTTGGCATGCAGATGGCCGCGCACACGGTACGTGCGGATCAACATCAAGCAGCGAATGCTATCCAACGTGGCCGACCGTATCTCGGCCTCGGACGCGGTGGTTTTTTTCTTATGGCTCGGCGCGCTGTCCACATAACCCGGATCCAGAGCCGATATATAATCATCCTCTGATGATTTTACCTTATGATCCCAGCTGGGACGGGCCCAGGAGGCGGCGGGTTTTTCTATGCCGGCATTTAACAAGGCCTTGGCATCTTCCGCCAGGCTGTCAAAATAACCGGCCCAGGAACTGTCCACGGAAGACGGGTCTTTGGTGTAGCGGGCAAATAATTCTTCGACAAAGGCGCCGCTGGAACCATTTATCATACTTTCTGTATCCAGATCGCTATTCATATTATCAGGCTCGTATGTTGTTAGGTCAGGGTGCAATTCCATCATTGCACCCTATCCTTAGCTGATTAACCTTTCAAAACTCCTAACAGTGTCGTTCCAAGCTCTGCCGGGGACTCTGTTACGGTAATGCCTGCGCTTCTCATGGCTTCGATTTTATCCTCAGCGCCGCCTTTGCCGCCGGATACAATAGCGCCGGCATGACCCATGGTACGGCCCGGAGGTGCGGTTCGTCCGGCAATGAAGCCCACCACGGGCTTCTTGATTTTGGACGCTTTGAGGAATTCTGCGGCTTCTTCTTCTGCTGAGCCGCCAATTTCACCGATCATAATAATCGAATCTGTATCATCATCGCCAAGAAAGCCTTCAAGGACGTCAATGAAGTTTGTGCCATTAACAGGATCGCCGCCAATGCCCACGCAGGTGCTTTGGCCCAATCCAACAGCCGTGGTCTGGCCCACCGCTTCATAGGTCAAGGTGCCGGAGCGCGACACAATGCCGACGCGGCCCGGATTATGAATATGACCCGGCATGATACCAATTTTACATTCGCCCGGCGTAATGACGCCGGGGCAATTGGGGCCAACCAGACGGGTTTTAGAGCCTTCGAGGGCGCGTTTGACTTTGACCATATCCAATACCGGAATACCTTCCGTGATACAGACGGCAAGTTCAATACCCGCGTCAATGGCTTCCAGAATAGCGTCCGCAGCAAAGGGCGGCGGCACGTAAATAACCGATGCATTGGCGCCTGTGCGGGATACCGCCTCATCAACCGTGTTATAAACCGGAAGATCAAGATGCTTGGTACCGCCCTTTCCGGGGGTCACGCCGCCCACCATTTTCGTGCCGTAGGCAATGGCCTGTTCGGAATGGAAGGTGCCTTGTGCGCCGGTAAAGCCCTGACATATTACTTTGGTTTGTGCATTAATAAATATAGACATCAGGAAGCCTCCTTCACAGCATTGACAACTTTTGTGGCGGCATCGCCCATATCATCGGCAGATATAATTGGCAGACCACTGTCGGCCATGATTTTCTTGCCCAATTCAACATTTGTCCCTTCAAGGCGCACCACAAGCGGAACGGAAAGGGAAACTTCCCGCGCCGCCGCGACAACACCTTCGGCAATCACATCACAGCGCATAATACCGCCAAAGATATTGACCAATATGCCTTCGACATTGCTGTCGCTGAGGATAATTTTAAACGCCTCGGTCACCCGTTCCTTGGTCGCGCCGCCGCCCACGTCAAGAAAATTGGCCGGTGAGCCGCCTTTCAATTTGATAATATCCATGGTTGCCATGGCAAGGCCCGCGCCATTGACCATACAGCCGATGCTGCCGTCAAGCTTGATGTAATTCAATTCATGCTTGGCCGCTTCCAATTCCATGGGGTCTTCTTCATCAGGGTCGCGCAGCTCGACAACGTCCGGATGACGGAACAGGGCATTACCATCGAAACCCATTTTGGCATCCAGAACAATGATGTCACCATCCGTTGTCACCACAAGCGGGTTAATTTCCAGCATGGCCGCATCTTTGGCCATGAAAGCTTCATAAAGCGTCGCGATGACCTTGGCCGCTTTGCCAGCTGTTTTGCCTTCAAGCCCCAGACCAAAGGCCACTTTACGGCAATGAAAGCCCGACAGGCCAGAGGCCGGATCAATGGATATGGTCACAATCTTCTCAGGGGTTTCCGCAGCGACCTCTTCGATGTCCATGCCGCCTTCTGATGACGCCATAATCGCGACGCGGCTTGAACCACGGTCGACCAGAATGCTGACATAAAGCTCGTTGGCAATATCACAGCCGTCTTCGATATAGACGCGCTTGACTTCCTTGCCCTCGGGGCCGGTTTGATGCGTGACCAGCGTCATGCCGATCATTTCGCCCGCAATTTTCTTCACGTCAGCGATAGATTTGACAACTTTAACGCCGCCGCCTTTTCCGCGTCCGCCGGCGTGGATTTGCGCCTTGACAACCCAGACCGGGCCGCCCAGATCTTTGGCGATCTGTTCCGCTTCCTGCGCGGTATAAGCAACGCCGCCCCGGGATACGGGGGCGCCGAACGCCTTGAGCAGGCTCTTCGCCTGATATTCATGAATATTCATTTATCTCAACCCTCTATAGTTGTTTATCAAAAATCATACAAGCGATGGATCAATGGCTTTAACAGCATCAATCAAGCCCTGTACGGCGGCAACAGAATGATCAAACCCTGCTTTTTCCTCTTCGTTCAACTCTATCTCGACAATTTTCTCAACGCCGTTCTCGCCGATCAATAGCGGCACGCCGACATACATGCCATCAACACCATACTCGCCGTTCAACAGGGCCGCGCAAGGCAAGAGGCGGCGTTTGTCTTTCAGATAAGATTCCGCCATGGCAATGGCGGCCGTGGCCGGGGCGTAATAAGCCGACCCGGTTTTCAGGAGACCAACAATTTCTGCGCCGCCGTCACGGGTGCGCTGAATGATCTGATCCAGTTTTTCCTGTGTTGTCCAGCCCATTTTCACCAGGTCCGGGATCGGGATACCCGCAACCGTGGAATAGCGCGCCAAAGGCACCATGGTATCGCCGTGGCCGCCAAGGACAAAAGTATTAACATCTTCAACGGAAACATTGAATTCTTCGGCAAGGAAAGACGTAAAGCGGGCCGAATCCAAAACGCCGGCCATGCCAACAACTTTTTGGGCGGGCAGGCCAGAGAATTTCTGCAACGCCCAAACCATAACGTCAAGCGGGTTGGTGATACAAATAACAAAAGCATTTGGCGCATTATCGCGGATGCCTTCGCCCACCGACTTCATCACTTTCAAATTAATGCCCAGAAGATCATCCCGGCTCATGCCCGGCTTGCGCGGCACACCGGCTGTAACGATAACAACGTCCGCATCCTTGATGTCGGCATAATCATTGGTCCCCGTCAGGGCCGCATCATAACCCTCAACGCTCGAAGATTGCGCCAGATCAAGCGCCTTGCCCTGGGGCAGCCCTTCGGCAATATCGAAGATGACCACATCACCCAATTCTTTCAATCCTGCGAGATGGGCCAAAGTGCCCCCGATTTGTCCGCCGCCGATAAGTGCAATCTTTTTACGTGCCATTATGAATATACTCCTGAATTTGTTTTTAAAAAAATAGGGCCTATATGGTTAATTCGCACAAAGAATACCGATCGGTACATAAACTGCAGAATTTATTAACCTTAATTTCATGTAGCGCGATTTAGCAGGTCGCGCAACCGTTTCTGTCCTTATTTTCATATTAAATGCCTAAAAAATTACGCTTACTATAAAAACAAGTCCCTAACATAAATTTAATGTCGCGAGAATTTCGTGAATAGGCTTACACAGCATGGCCTTTTGCCAGATATTCCTCGCTCTGCATTTCCATCAGGCGCGATACGGTACGCTGAAATTCGAAATGGCCGGTGCCCTCTTGATAAAGATCCGCTGCCGCCACCTCCGCACAGCAGAAAAATTTGACGTTATTTTCATAAAGCACATCAATGAAGGTGACAAAACGCTTGGCTTCGTTTCTATTTTCCGGGCCAAGGCGCGGAATGCCCACCATAATCACCGTATGATATTTCCAGGCTATTTTCAGGTAATCCGCCGCCCCCAACGCCGCGCCGCAAAGCTTCTTAAAAGAGAATACCGCAACCCCTTTATCCGCCACCGGCACATGGATAATGCGGCCCTGGACATGTATTTCCTCTGGCCCGACCTTTGATCGATCAGCAACCTCATGGTCGGTCATTTTATAAAAAGCTTTTGATAATATTTTTGTAGCCTTATCCCCAAGGGGGTAATGATAGACCTTAATTCCCTTCATTCGCGCCATGCGGTAATCTATGGGGCCATCAAGGCTTGCCACCTGTAATTTCTGCTTGATCATTTCAATAGAGGGGATAAACAGCTCGCGATTTAATCCACCAAGATAAAGGTCATCGGGGATACGGTTGGAGGTCAGAACCATCACCACCCCAAGGTCAAAAAGATACTCGAAAAGCCGCCCCAAAATCATGGCATCGGTCACATCGCTCACTTGAAATTCATCAAAGCACAGCAGCAGGCTTTCCTTGGCGATCTTTTCTGCCAAAGGCGGAATCGGGTCATCCATATCCGTGCCATACAGGTCTTTTCGGGCCGCGGCATCCATATATCGCCAGTCATGCATGGCCCGGTGAATATCCAGCATGAAAGCATGAAAATGCACCCTTCGTTTGGCCGTCACCGGCGCCGCGCCATAAAATAAATCCATGATCATCGATTTGCCGCGCCCCACATCACCGTGAATATAAATGCCCTTGGGCGCGGTCACTTTGGCTTTAGGGTTAAACACGCGGTTTAAAAAGGCGGGTTTTCGGGACATTCTGTCTTCATAACCGATCAAGCCAAGATGAAGCGCCTGAAGCTTATCCACAATCTGCCGCTGATGCTCATCCGGCCTAAGCTCGCCGGCCTGAAGCATTCGGTTATATCGACTTATAGGATCAGACAAAAACATTCTTTCACTATGGGGGCATGTAAGGCCCATAGTCATAGCCATAATATATTACCAAATCCATAAAAAAGTCAGGTCAAAAGCCAATAGAGAAAATAGTCAGGCGGGCGTTATTCCATCAACAGCCCGCATCGCCCATATCACACCGGGCCCGACAGGCTTTAACCCGCCAGAAGGGTTTCCGCAGGAACGCCCCAATTTTTATGAAGAACCCGTGCCTGCTTCATTGACAGGGACCGTTTTTTATTAAGAATGTCTGATGCACGTGATTTGCCGATCAAGGCGGCGAAGTCTTTCTGATCGTAACCCCGCTGGGCCATCACGAACAGAATGGCGGTCAAGGCATCGGGGATATCCACAGGAAAATGGCTTTCTTCATAGACCGAAATCAGCGTAGACAGAATTTCCAATTCGTCACCTTCCGGGCTGTTATATTCGGCATCCATAAGGGCTTCCACACGCCGCAATGCCGCCTCATAAGAAGCCGTGTCGTGAATTGGTTTTATATTTGTCATGGTCATACGCCTTTCACATCAATTTTATCATAAGCCGCATGGGTTCCAATGAACCTGATATAGCCTATGCGATAAGGATAGTTGAACTGAACAATCAGTCTATAGCTGCCGCCGCAAATATCAAAAACCACCCGATTATTGGCAATGATGCTGGCCTTGGGCAGGGCATTCTTTATATCCTGAGGACAACCCCAATCAGCTTTCTTGGCATATAACCACCAACTGTCCAATGCGCCTTTAGCCTCTGGATGTTGCTGACCAAAATCGACCAATTGTTTGCGGGCAATGATTCTCATATAGCTATGTTCCCATATTGGGAACCGCCAGTCAAGAAATAATTCCCAGCATGGGAACAGGCGGAAATCTGATGACAGGGAGGTATCAAACCCAAGGCTGAAAAGCCGTTCTGTCGACCCCATAGGCAACCATAATAAAAACCGGCAAAAGAAGTCATTTTGATAATCCATCCCGGTCAAATTCTTTTCTTGACGAAGGGGCTGGTCATGGGGTTTACTCGCGGCTTAGGTAATTGTACGACCATTTGAAAGGTCATTGTGAATGATAAAAATATTCCTGACAGGTATCTTTTTTTATATATCCTTCTCACTGCCGCTATCGGCGGCGCCCATTTCAGAAAATCATCTTGATGTAACCACTTCGGGCCTTGGCATATTGGCCCTGATCATTTTTGTTCTGGCCTATATTCTGGTGATTATTGAGGAGTTTATCCACCTCAGGAAATCAAAACCCGTCCTTCTGGCCGCCGGGCTGATCTGGATATTGGTGGCTCTTCTGGCAAAGCATTCCGATCAGGCCAAAGATATTGTTGAAAATGCCATCCACTATAACCTGCTGGAATATTCCGCCCTGCTGCTTTTTCTGCTGACGGCAATGATTTATATAAATGCCATGAGCGAAAGGCATGTGTTTGAGGCGTTGCGTGTCTGGCTGATCAAACAGAAATACAGCTACCGGAAGCTTTTCTGGATTACCGGTTTTCTGGCATTTTTCATTTCCCCGATTGCGGATAACCTTACCACGGCCCTGCTGATGGGGGCGGTTGTTCTGGCCGTGGGAAAAGACAAGCCCGCCTTTGTGTCGCTGGCCTTTATAAATATTGTGGTGGCCGCCAATGCGGGCGGGGCCTTCAGCCCGTTTGGCGATATAACCACATTGATGGTCTGGCAGTCGGGCAAGATCGGGTTTTTCGGGTTTTTTGCTTTGTTCATACCCTCTCTCTGTTCCTTTCTGGTGCCGGCTGTCATCATGTCTTTTATGGTTCCAAAGGAAATACCCGAGCCGCCTCAGGAGAAAAATTCGCTTAAAAAAGGCGGATTGGTCATCTGTTTCCTGTTTTTATGCACCATCGCCACCGCCGTTACATTTGAACAGATTTTGCATCTGCCGCCGTTTCTTGGCATGATGACGGGGCTGTCCTATCTGTTTTTCTTCTCCTATTACCTCAAACTCTCCGAACGCAAACGTGCCGATACGACGGGCGAATTCAATGTTTTCAATAATGTTGCCAAGGCGGAATGGGATACATTGCTGTTTTTTTTCGGGGTCATATTCTGTGTGGGCGGGCTTGGAACCATTGGTTATCTCGCCTATGTCTCGGATTTTCTCTATGGCGGCTATGGCCCCACAATTGCCAATATAACCGCCGGAATTTTGTCTGCGGTCATTGATAATATCCCGGTCATGTTTGCCATATTGACCATGAATCCGGATATGAATAATTACCAATGGCTGCTGGTGACCATGACCGCCGGCATAGGCGGCAGCCTGTTATCGGTGGGCTCTGCCGCCGGTGTTGCCCTAATGGGCCAGTCACGGGGCATGTACAGCTTTTTCAGCCATTTGAAATGGAGCTGGGCGATTCTGCTGGGATATATAACAGGCATCGCCGTTCATTATCTTATTAACGGCTGATCCGGGATTTTCCATATTTGATCACCATGCCGAGGATAAAAAAGCCCCCGACTATGGTCAGGAACATCGCATAATGGGAAACCATCCAGCCTTCACTGACCAGCTTGAAAAGTTCCAGAAGCACCATGAGAAATGTAGCGGCCATATATATGATGAGAAACATATGAAATGCCCTGACAAAAGGTCGAAATGTCATCATGTTTTAATCCAGTCCTGTTATTTACCGGATAACTATATCAACAATGACAGGCATTCTGTCAACCCAATATTATTGCCCCATAAGATCGGCTTTTCCAACGTTATTTTTTCTGGATTTTGTTAATGCGGTTATGTCACCGTATTGTCCCGATTTATCGATTTATTTTATTAACTTACCGTAGCTTGTTATCTTGATGGCGTAACTGTCCCTACGCCGCCCCCTATAATAGCGGGAAGAGTCCCAGCTCCTTTGCCATGGGTTGCATTAAACCTTACAGATAGGAACTCCTCATACGTCTCCATGCGTGTCATAATTTGAGCTATTTCGTCCTCAAGGCCTTCCCTATTGCCAGCGAGTCGCTTGATCTCCTGTTCGGCGGCGGCCAAGCTAATTCTCTTTCCACTGAACGTGTAAGTCGAGCCTGAAACTGCTGCCAAATGCTTCACCTCTTCATTCATGAGGTCCAGCTGAGTATTCTTGACATGTAACGCAGCCACCAAGGAGTTGATAAGAGCCGTATAAATTGAAATGTCAGTCTGTTTGACACTCTCCTTTGTTTGCAATTCAGCTTCTTTACTTGACTGCTGTAACGCTTTCTTCGTTTCGGCAAGCTCTCTTCTTTGGAGAATGTATGCACGGTACAGAAACACAAGTGCAGCGAATGATACAATTGGATTGACTATACCTCCTACATAATCACCAAATACACCCCAGTCATTTACATTGGTTGACAATGCCATCTGGCTGTTCAACACGAATTGGTTGTAATATTGAAATAAAGCATAACTCATAACGACTATTACAAGCGCTACAATTATTACTCCAAACCAATCTGTTCCCTTAACAACTTGAGGTTTGACAGGCCTTTCTTCGTTAGTCATTTATTTCGCCTTAATCAATTTTGCCACCTAAAGGGTAATAACTTATATTATACCCTGAATCCTCATGGATCAATGGTGTCAGAGTCATGGATCAATGGTGTCAGAGACGATTGATTGTGTTTTGCTTTGATTTCTCGCAATATGCCTTTGATTTTCTGTCTCCGCCACTTTGTTTCGACAATAATCGGGGGATAATCGGGGGACACAATACTAATTAATTTCTAGAAATCCTAGAAATCCGGGGACAGTATATTATTTATGAATATTCCCCCCCTTCCCATAAAATCACCCCTGCCGTTCAACCATCATCTTTTTAATCTCGGCGATGGCTTTTGCCGGATTTAAGCCCTTGGGGCAGGTGTTGGTGCAGTTCATGATGGTGTGGCAGCGGTACAGGCGAAACGGGTCTTCCAGATCATCGAGCCGCTCTCCCGTATGTTCATCGCGGCTGTCCACCAACCAGCGGTAAGCCTGCAACAATACCGCAGGTCCAAGATATTTATCACTGTTCCACCAATAGCTCGGGCAGCTTGTGGAGCAGCAGGCGCACAGCACACATTCATAAAGGCCGTCCAGTTTGGCGCGGTCTTCCGGGCTTTGCAGCCGCTCGGCCCCGCTCGGGGTTGGGCTGACCGTCTGCATCCACGGCTTGATAGAGGCATATTGGGCATAAAAATGCGTCAAATCCGTCACCAGATCCTTGACCACTTCCATATGGGGCAGCGGATAGATATTGATATCGCCTTTAATTTCGTCATTGGCCATGGTGCAGGCCAGGGTATTGGTGCCGGCCACATTCATGGCGCAGGAGCCGCAAACCCCCTCGCGGCAGGACCGGCGGAAAGTCAGGGTCGGGTCAATTTCATTCTTGATCTTGATAAGCCCGTCCAGCACCATCGGGCCGCATTTGTCCATATCCACTTCATAGGTATCAAGGCGCGGATTTTCCCCGTCATCTTCATTCCAGCGATAGACATTGAATTTGCGGACATTGGTCGCATTCGCCTCGGCCTTAAAATTTTTACCTTTTTTCACTGTGGAGTTTGCGGGAAGTCTAAATTCAGCCATCTTTAAATCCTTGAGCCCTTAATACACACGTGCTTTGGGTTTGATATAGTCAATTTCATCGGTCAATGTATATTCATGCACCGGACGGTAATCAATGCGGATTTTGCCGTCCACAAGCCATGCGGCGGTATGCTTCATCCAGTCATCGTCATGGCGATCCGGAAAATCTTCCCGGGCGTGTGCGCCCCGGCTTTCCTTGCGGTTGGCCGCGCAATGCATGGTGGTGACCGCATGCATCAGCAGATTTTCAAGCTCCAATGTTTCAATAAGATCACTGTTCCAGATCAAAGAACGGTCCGTGGTTTTTACATCGCCGAGCATGGCGTAAATTTCGTCGATGCCTTCGCAGCCCTTGTCCAGCGTGTCCTGCTGACGGAATACGGCGCAATTGGCCTGCATCAATCGCTGCATTTTATCGCGGATCACAGCGGTTGGCGTGTTGCCATCGGCCAGACGATATTTTTCCAGCCTTCCCAGGGCAAGATCAGCATGATCATCAGGCAGGGCGGTATGAGCTGTCATAGGCTTGACCACTTCCGCCACCCGATGCGCCGCCGCCCGTCCAAAGACCACAAGGTCGATCAGGCTGTTGGAGCCAAGCCGGTTCGCCCCGTGAACAGAAACGCAGGCCGCCTCGCCCACGGCCATAAGGCCGGGCACCGTCTGATCCGGATTTTCCGGGGTCGGGTTAAAGACTTCGCCGTGGTAATTACAGGGTATGCCGCCCATATTATAATGGGCCGTTGGCACCACGGGAATCGGCTCTTTCGTCACATCAACCCCCGCAAAAATCCGCGCGGATTCTGAAATCCCCGGCAACCGTTCATGCAGAATCTCCGGCGACAGATGATCAAGATGCAGGAAGATATGATCTTTATGCTCGCCGACGCCGCGTCCTTCGGAAATTTCCACGGACATGGCCCGGCTGACCACATCGCGGGAGGCCAGGTCCTTAGCAGAAGGCGCATAACGTTCCATGAAACGTTCCCCTTCCGAATTGACCAGATAGCCACCTTCGCCGCGCGCGCCTTCGGTGATCAAAACCCCGGCCCCGTAAATGCCGGTGGGATGGAATTGGACAAATTCTAGGTCTTGCAAGGGCAGGCCAGCCCGCTGAACCATGCCGCCGCCGTCACCGGTACAGGTATGGGCCGAGGTGGCCGAGAAATAGGTCCGGTTATAACCGCCTGTGGCCAAAACCGTCATATGGGCGCGGAAACGATGCAATTTCCCCGTATTCATATCAAGGCAGATAACGCCCTTGCATGCGCCGTCCACCATAATCAGATCAATGGCAAAATATTCCACATAAAAATCCGTGTCATATTTCAAAGACTGCTGATAGAGCGAATGCAGCATGGCATGGCCGGTGCGGTCTGCGGCGGCGCAGGTGCGCAAAGCCGGATCGCCTTCACCAAAATTGGTGGTCATGCCGCCAAATGCGCGTTGATAAATCTTGCCTTCTTCGGTGCGGGAAAATGGCACGCCGAAATGTTCCAGTTCGTAAACCGCTTCCGGGGCCTGCCGAACCATATATTCGATGGCATCCTGATCGCCGAGCCAGTCGGAACCTTTGACCGTGTCATACATATGCCACTGCCATTTATCTTCGCCCATATTGCCAAGGGACGCGGCAATGCCGCCCTGGGCCGCAACCGTATGGGAACGGGTCGGGAATACTTTGGAAATACAGGCCGTTTTCAGGCCGCTCTCCGCGATACCCATGGCCGCCCGCAATCCCGCGCCGCCGGCGCCAATTACAATGGCATCATAGACGTGATCAATTATTTCATATGTCTTGCTCATGAGTCCCAAGCCTTATAATGCAATTTTTAAAACAGAAAAAATGGATGCCACCGCAATGATGGTACAGCCAAATAAAATAGAGAACTGAAGGCCAACCTTCATACCCTCGCTGTGGATATAATCCTCGACAATCGCCTGAAGCCCAAGGCGCAGGTGATAAATGGCAATCACGATATATATCAACATCAATATGGCCGGTATGGGCGATGACAACCAGGAGATAACGGTAAAATAATCCGCCTTGGTCATTTGAACAATCGATGCCACAAACCATACGGTCAAGGGAATAAGGGCCACGGCGGCGATTTTCTGCATCCACCAATGATGGGTGCCATTGCGCGCAGAACCAAGGCCGCGAACCTTGCTAATGGGGGTGTTAAAGCTCATATTCCCTCTCCCTAAACCAAACCGTAGCCGATGCCCCAGGCAATAGCGGTCAGAATAACCGTCCCCAGAAACACCATGATATTGGTACGGGCCGTCGTTTCAACATCCAGCCCCTTGCCCATATCCCAAAACAGATGACGCATACCGTTACATAAATGCAGCATCAGCGCCAAAGTGAAGCCCATCAGGACAATTTTGCCCGGAATGCTTCTCATGCAGTCCTGAAACAAGGCATATTCATCCGGGCCGGAGGCAAGGGCAATGAGCCACCAGGCGAGCAGCAGCGTGCCGCCGCCAAGGGCAACGCCCGAGGCTCTGTGCAATATGGATAATGCCATATGCGCGCCCCATTTATATATCTGAAGATGCGGCGAGGTAGGCCGCTTAATGGTTGTCATATGCTATTCCCTCTTAAATGATAATTGTACGGCTTATAGCATCCATACTTTTACAGTCACCCAATTCCCCCTTGTTCATAAAACGATTATCCATCCAGAGCAAGGACTACATTGGCCTGAGGCAAAATATTTTATATTTTCCTTTTGGGCATAAAAACCCAGATATCAAGGTCCAGCAACACGCACGGGTCATATTTGCCGTCATCCGTTTTATGAGGAAAGCCATCCGGCGTCCTGTCTTTCAGGGCCACAAGCCGGCAGCGCAGCGCGCCCATGTCGTCGCGCCCCTTTAACGCCGCCTTGTCCAGAATTTCCGACCAGGCATAAATCGTGTCTCCGGCAAGGCAGGGATTCACATGGCGTCCGCCATTGATCGCTGCTATATTCTGGGCATTGGCCAGACCATTAAAGCTCAAACCCCGTGCCATGGATATCACATGGCCGCCGTAAACAATCCGTTCCCCAAGTCGCCCGTCCTTCATGGCATGCTGATTGAAATGCACCTTGGCGGTATTCTGATACAGGCGGGTCGCCAGCATATGATCCGCCGCCTCCACCGTCATGCCGTCCACATGATTGATTTTTTCGCCCACTTCAAAATCTTCCCAGAAATAATCTGATCCGGATAAAATATTGTCAAATTTATCGAAATTCAGGCCTTCGGGGATGTTAAGATTTTCAACCGGCACAGCATCCGGCAAATCCGGGATCACGGCTTCGAACGCCGCATCTTTATTGACCTCGCGCTTATTGATCATGACCCAGCGAACATATTCAAGAACCGCCTCGCCTTTTTGGTTAAAGCCGCGCGTGCGCACATAAACATTGCCCGTGCGGCCATTTGAATTTTCCTTCAGGCCAATGACGGTGCTGGTGGCACAAACCGTGTCTCCGGGATAAACGGATTTAAGAAACCGGCAATCCGCATAGCCCAGATTGGCCACCGCATTGATGGAAATATCCGGCACCGTCTTGCCAAAGATAATATGAAAGACCAGAAAGTCATCTATGGGCGCGCGTTCCAATCCCGCGTTTTCCGCAAAATCATCAGAAGATTGCAGCGCAAACCGCATGCCATAAAGCGCGGAATACAGACTCACATCCCCCAGCGTTATCGTGCGCGGCGTCGCATGGGACAAAATTTGGCCCAAGGTGAAATCCTCGAAATAATTGCCTTTAAATGCTTTGGACATTTAATCCTCCAATTTGTTAATGGCGGCGGCCATGGTGACCAGTCTTTGGGCATT
Organism: Emcibacter sp.; assembly: GCA_026982375.1. Classification (GTDB taxonomy): domain Bacteria; phylum Pseudomonadota; class Alphaproteobacteria; order Sphingomonadales; family Emcibacteraceae; genus Paremcibacter. The sequence goes on from JALSHF010000039.1 coordinate 25,554, forward strand.
TTCCACATGCAGATTTTCAATCAGCTTGCCATCCACAAGCACCACCCCTTTCCCCTGCGTCGCGGCTTCGGCAAAGGCGGTGATAATTCTTTCAGCAAAGGCCAGTTCAGAAGCAGACGGCGCGAATATCTCATTGGCGGCCGCCAATTGCTTGGGATGGATTAAGGTTTTGCCGTCAAATCCAAATTCCAGGCCCTGAAGGCAGCTGTCCCGAAAGCCTTCTTCGTCATTCAGGTCAAGATAGACCCCGTCCAATATATCAATATTCTCTGCCCGCGCCGCCAATAAACACAGGCCAAGGCTGGTCAGAACCGGCAGGCGCATTTTTGTGTGATGGGCGTGAAGGTCTTTGACCAGATCACTGGTGCCCATGACAAAACAGGAAGTCCTGCCCGAGCTTGCGGCGATTTCCGCCGCATTCAGCATGCCGCGCGGGGTTTCCATCATACACCAGATTCTGGTTTTATCCGCAGCGCCATAGTCAGCCATCATTTTTTCGGCCTCTTTCACCATCTCAGCCGATTCAACTTTGGGCAGAAGGATCGCATCCGGCCCGGCTTTGCATGCGGCCTTCATGTCCGCCTTGCCCCATTCCGAATTCAGGCCATTGACGCGAATGATCAATTCTCTCTGGCCATAACCCCCGGCTGTCACGGCGGCTGTCACCAGATCCCGGGCCTCTGTCTTTGCCCCCGCCGCCACCGCATCTTCAAGATCCAGAATCAGTCCATCTGACGGTAATGTCTTGGCCTTTTCCAAAGCCCTCGGGTTGGAACCGGGCATATATAATACACTTCTGCGGGGTTTTATGTCATCACTCATAGGGCGGCATCCTTGGCGTTTAATATATTATTTCACAAAACATCATTTTTTTATAACTTGTTTATAACTTCTATGACGGCATATGACAAGATGCTGCGTTGCAATATAGTATATTTAATGATGCGCCATCAAAGCCCCCGGCACCCTAAAACTGAACATCCACGCCCATATAAAGCGCCCTTGGTTTTCCGGGGAAATACCGCTCATCTGTAAATCTGGTCCAGTCAGCCCGTTCAGCATATTTTGCGTCGGTGAGATTGATTAAACGCAGGAAAACCCCGTAACGATCCGTAACCTGAAACGCGGCCCGAAGATTCAGATAATCATGCCCCTCATATTTATGCAGATTTTCCGGATCAAGATAATAGGCGCCCATATGAACCCATTCCAGCTCCGCCATGATCTTATCGGTGGGCTTCCATGTGACCTGCATGCTGCCGAAATGGCGCGGGGCCGTATCAATATCATTGCCGTTCAAATTTGCGCTGCCACTGATAAAATCAAACGCGTAACGATGACGGGCAAAACTCACATTGCCCCGAACACTTAAAGTATCGCTCACATCTAGCTTGACCATCACATCGGCCCCAATATGGTCGGATTTGCCGCCATCCACATTGAAAAATGACGAATCCCGCAGGATGTAATTATCCTTTTTCATAGCATAGAAAGAGATATTATAGCTGATGAAATCCTGCTGACCCCGAAAGCCCAGTTCAATGTTTTTCAGACTGACTTTCTTCAGGTCCGCCACCTGTTGCGCCCGTTGTAAACGATAGAGTTCCGTGGCCTGCGGCGCGCGAAAGCCCTGTGACAGATTCAAATATATATTATGGCTGTCATGGTATTTATATAAAAGCCCGATCTTTGGGGAAAAGGCGGTAAAGTCATCTTTACGGCTATCCGGCCGGCTGTAACGACAGCCGCCAAAACCGCAAGCCACCCCATTTTCATCGGTCCGGCCCGACAGCATATTGTTGGTATAATCATACTGGCTATATTCCAGCCTGACCCCGCCCAACATGTGTAATTTAGCCGTGATCGCCCAGTCCCCCTGAAGGAAAGCCGCTGCCATAAGACTGTCCACATCATAATCATATTGCTTGCCGGACGGAATGGTTGTCCGCAGAAACAACGACCCCTCTGTCGGATTGACCTGCGTCTGTTTCAGCGATCCACGGGTATATTCAAAATCGGCCCCGGCAATGATCTCAAGGTGACTGCCTTCATTAAAATAAAAACCATTTTGCAGCCCGATACTGGTCTGGCTGTTTTCTTCCAGCGGCTGGCCCGGCAGGAAATGCATCAGGAATTTCATATCCAATGCCCGAATATAGGGCGTGAACTGCCAGCGCAGGCCGTCACTGACCTGCGTGGAAAAACGCGACCAGTAACGCAAGGATTTTGCCTTGCGGAACGCTTCCGGGTTAGGGTTGCTTTTCGATATTTGCCGATCCTTGAACGCATCAAGCCCCGTGATAAATCCCGCGGTTTCCTGATCCAGATTGGTGAGAAAGAGATTGGATGAAATGGCCCAGACATCACCGGAATAGTCATGACGCAGATTGATTTTCTGCTGGTCAAAGCCCGACTGATCCCGCCAGCCCCCGTCATGGGTGATCGACGCCATAACCCGAAGCCCGTGGCGCTTACCTTTCACCCCTTGAGAAATATTAAAGCGGATGAAATCCCAGGCCCCGGCTTCAACGCTCAGGCTACCGTCATTTACATTGGCCGGCGGGGTAATGACATTGATCATGCCATGCAGCGCGTTGGAGCCATAAAGCGCCGAACCCGGCCCCTTGGTAATCTCAATCCGCTGCGCCTGTTCGGTGAAGGCCTCGAACAGTTCATTCACATTGCAAAAACCCGCCGAGCGTAGCGCAATGCCGTCCTGCGCCATCAAGAATGCCCCGCAGGCACCGGCCCCGGTAAATATAGGCGAGCGGATAGAGGCCAGATATTCCTGGCCATTATTGCGGGAGAAATTCACCCCCGCTGTGCGCACGGCCAATTCACTGAAATGAGTCAGTTTAATAAAATCCAGATCGTCCTTAGCGATAAGAATCAGGTTACCACTCTGCTCCGATAATGGCTTTTCGCTTCGGCTCGCCGTCGAGACAACCTCCTCAAGCTCTGACTCAGCCGTAAAGGCCGTTTCTCCTGAAAAAATGACCATGGCCAGTAAACTTAAACAAAACTTTTGGCATATCTTCACATTACTTTTCATTTTTATCCTTAGAATTCTTCAAGAGGTGTGCCCGTACAATAATATACTGTCTGATAGCTTCCAATTGTTCACTGGTCAATTGATCACTGAAAGAAACCATACCATTATCTTTAAGGATGCCCCCAATCGTAATATCAAACCATGTTTCATCCTGCAAAGCGTATGAATATCTCAAATCCGGTAATACGCCTGCACTAACGGCTTTATCTCCGTGACAACTGCTACAGAAACGGTGAAACAAGGCATTCCCAGCACCAGCCTGTTCTTCATCCCCCGTTCCAACGGGTGGCTCCGGCAGGTCTGGTTCGATATATTTCCAATCAGGAAGTTTGTCCTTGCCGCCAAGTTTAAATGTGAGAATACGGCTGTTATTGCTAACCTTGCCAGACTTTAAAGCAGCCTCCCCCGCCAGCAGCGGGAAAACGCCGCCCCAGCCCGCCAATATTGTGACATATTGTTCCCCGTTCACACTATATGTCACAGGGGACGCAACAATCCCTGTTTGCGCGGGAAAAGACCAGAGCTTGTCACCATTGCTGGAATCATAGGCAACAAAATACCCGGCGGCATTGCCTTGAAACAATAGTTTTCCTTTTGTGTTGAGCAGGCCGCCATTCCATGGCCCCGGATGCTGAACCCGCCATAATTCTTTCTGGCCAATGGGATCCCAGGCGGAAATATGCCCTTTAATCATAGCCATGATCTCATCTTTAAGGGTCTTGTCATCGGGCATTGATGCGGCGGCCATATCAATACCAAGATTAATGCCGGGGCGTATGGCCTTGAAATCTTTGTCTGGAACATAGAGAAAGGGGACTTCCTGTGCGGGAATATAGACGATATGGCTATTGGGTTT
>JALSHF010000040.1 GCA_026982375.1 Emcibacter sp.
ACCCCACAGCTATTTTCGCCTGAATACTATGATAGCCCGCGCCGAGGGGGTCTCTTTCCGGATTTAAAAAAGTTAAAACTCTATTTTGTTGATAAGGCTTCATGAAACTCCACGCGCCAATGGCGGCGGGAATTATCGCCATTAACCCCACCATAAAGAGCCATAATCTGGCCCCGCCGCAAAATAATATGGCAACGCCGCCCGCGATGATCAACAAAGAGGTCCCCAGATCAGGCTGCATAAGCACCAAAGCAACAGGGGCAGCTATTAAAAATATAGGCACAATCAATCGCCGGTATTGTCCCGCCTCTTCCTTGGTCATGCAATGATAATAACGCGCCAATGCCAAAATAAGAGCAATCTTCATAAGCTCCGATGGTTGAAGATTCATAAAGCCCAGATTTATCCACCGCGTTGCGCCCATGCCGGTTTGCCCCATGACGCTCACAATAACCAATAAAACAAGCGACAGAAAATAAAATGGGTAGGCTAAAAACATCCAGACCCGAATATCAATCACCGCAATCACAACCATACCGAACATGCCGATCACGAAACGAATAATTTGTCTTTTGGCCCAGGGATCGACCGATCCGCCCGCCACAGAATAAAGAAGGGTAAAACCAACCATGGCGATCATGATCACCACAACAACAATAAAGATATTAAGTTCAGAAAGTTTCTGAAACAAAGCTTTTGATTGTCGCCGCCCCTGCAAACGCCCCGCCATCATACATCGGTTCCTTGCTGCTGTTTCTTCTCCTGCTCAAAGATATATGCCAATACATCTTTACAAATAGGGGCCGCCTTTGTCGAGCCACCGCCGCCATGCTCCACAATGACACTCACCGCATAACGGGGATTCTCCAGAGGGCCATAACCGACAAAAAGGGCATGATCCCGCTCTATCCACGGTTTTTCTTCATTCTTGCGAACTCTGACATCCCGTTCTGCCTGCGTAATGCGCCGCACTTGCGCTGACCCTGTTTTTCCGCCAAAAGACATGGTTTTATCCCTCATCCTTTGGGCATAGGCGACCCCCATGGGGCTATTAATCACGGCTTTCATGCTTTTTAAAATTATCGCCATATTTCGCCGGTCAAAAGCTATGGTTTCTGGCTCTGTTTCTGGCTCTGTTTCTGGCTCTGTTTCTGGCTCTGTTTCTGGCTCATTCTTTTTGGGAAATAATATTTTGGGCATCACGGCCTTGCCGCCATTCACCATACGGGCGATCATGACACACATCTGCAGCGGGGTCATCAACACATCCCCTTGCCCGATGCCAACATTGGCCGTATCCCCGCCCTTCCAGCGGACGCCGCGCCGGGATAATTTCCAGCCTTTCGAGGGATTAAGACCAGATTTTTCACCCGGAATGTCAATGCCGAATTTCCGGCCAAGACCAAACTGCGCCGCCATATCGTGAATTTTGTCAATGCCTACCCGGCCAGCAATTTCATAGAAATAAACATCGCATGATGCGGCAATCGCCTCCACCATCGCCACATGACCATGGCCTTCCCGCTTCCAGCAATGCTTAATCGTATTGCCGATCTCATATTTGCTGTTACAGAAAATTTCCTCATGCTCATCAATGACGCCGGCCTCCAATGCCGCAAGGGCCACAATCATTTTAAATGTGGACCCCGGTGGATATTCCCCCTGAACGGCCTTGTTCGTCAAGGGTTTGCGAATATCATTCAGCAAGGCGTCATATTTCTTATGGCTAATCCCCAGATTAAAATCATTGGGATCAAAGGCCGGGGTGGAGGTTAGGGACAATATCTCTCCCGAATGGATATCCATCACGACGACAGCGGCACTTTCATCACGTACGCGATCGGCGGTAAATTTTTGAATATTCCGGTCAATCGTCAATTTTAACGTTTCGCCGGGAACGCTGTCATTTCTTGAAAGCTCGCGGATCATACGGCCCATGACATTCACTTCGACCCTGCTGTTGCCCGCCTTGCCGCGCAGCCTTTTATCCAGAACGCGCTCCATACCGTTCTTGCCAATCTTAAAGCCGGGCAACTCAAGCAGAGGGTCCTCACCAATTTCATTTTTGTTGACCGAACTGACATAGCCAACGATATGAGCCAGCAAATCCTTTTCCGGATAATAGCGTGTGATCCCCATATCCGGCTGAATTCCCGGCAAATCAGGAATATTGATATTGACGCGGGCAAAAGTTTCCCAATCCAGATTTTCAGCAACGGTCACTGGCAGAAAAGCCCTTTGACGCTTGACAGCCTTAAGGATTCGGGCCTTCTGCCGTGCAGAAATGGGCAGGATTGCGTTCAATGCCTCAAGGGTTTCCTCAACATTATCAGCTTCTTCCGGGATGATATTCACCCGGTAATCTGTCCGGTTAATGGCCAGATCATAACCCCTGCGATCCAGTATCTTGCCCCTTTGCGGTGCCAAAAGACGCAGGCTGATGCGGTTTCTATCGGCTAAAAGCTTATATTGGCTCTGGCCAACAACCTGCAAATAATACAGACGCCCAAGAAGTGCCGACGTTAAAACCAGCATGCCGCCGGCCATAAGGCCTGCCCGGCGTGTGAAAAGCTTGTATTTCTGGTCATCGGAATCTGTTATCATGGGGCTATCTCTTCTCTGCGACCAGCATAAGGCGAAACAAACCCAGTCCCCATACGATCACCGGAAAAACAGCTATGGTCAGCATACTCTGCCCTAAAGCATCCCATATATATTGGGGCTCCCGGAGGTAAATTGATGCTATTGCCCATGTGGCCAGTCCAAATATCAGAGAAACAACAAAAAACACCATCCAGCTAAATAAAAATTCCCGTTCCAAAAACCGGCGGCCTTGCTGAACCACAAACAAACGTACCAGAATCAGTAATAAAGCCATCATACCCAATGGCCCGCCGCTTAAGACATCCTGCAGCAATCCCAGAAAGAACACGGCACTGACCGGTACCAGATTAGGTTTGAATATGCCCCAATAATATACGGCGGCCATGGGTAAAAAAGGCAGTAAATTATCCAGAAAAGATATTCTATAGGGCAGCTGCATCAAAATGATCAGCCCCAAAATACTGAGGGAGGGCAAAGCCCATCTGAAGCCTCTCTCCGATTTACTTTCCGGCCCTTTCATCATTCTCTGCCCTTCGATGAACGATCGCCCATGCGAGATACCGGGCGCGAAACCGGACTTCGGATAATTTCATATCCCATGATACTGACATAGTTCAAATTATATAATTTGGCGGATAATTTTATTTTTATGCCCTCTTCGGTAATCTCCAACACCTGGCCCACTGGCAAATCAGGCGGGAATACCATACCATAACCCGACGTTAAAATCAGGTCTCCGACCGAAATTTCTTCCCCAATGGGCAGGAAGCCCAGCTTTGGATAGGGTGAATTATCCCCCTCAAGGATCATATTAATCCCGCTGGAGGCCAGTTTTATGGGAATATGACTATTGATGTCCGTGGCAAGCAAAACCCGCGAAGATGAGGAGCCTGCATTAATAATTCGGCCCACAATACCATCTTCATTGATAACAGCCCGGCCTTTTAATACGCCGTCATCTGTGCCGCGATTAATCAGAACACTTTTAAAGAACGGGCTGTCACTGTCCGACACAACCCTTGCTGCGGCAATGATATTCACTTGGCCTTCGCCAACATTCAACAGCCTTTTTAAACGCTGATTATCAATGGCCAGTTGAGACGACGTAATCCGGGCTTGTTTAAGCTGGGCATTTTCCGCCAGAAGACGCTGATTCTCTGAAAATACAATGGCAACCTGCTGAGTCCAGCCAATCAGGTCATCCACGGCCTGTAACGGGCGAGAGGCCACACTCAATATGGGTACAAAAAAATCCGTAATCTGTCCCCGAACCGCATTCACCAATGACGTATTGCTGCTGCCAGATATCAGTAAAGCAAGGGCCAGAACGATGAAAAAGCCAGAGGAAAATCTATGCTTCAGCTCCTTCATAATAATCCTCGTTTAGGGTGAATAGATTCCTGTAACCTTAATATGAGTCAAGCAGAACATGCCGCAAAATCTCATCTTCCAATGCCCTGCCCGTGCCGAGCGCAACGCAGGTCAATGGCTCATCCGCGATAATCACGGAAAGCCCCGTTGCCTTGCGGATAACCTTGTCCAGATCACGCAGAAGCGCCCCGCCGCCGGTCAGGACAATACCTTTTTCCACGATGTCCGACGCCAGTTCAGGCGGCGTTTGCTCAAGGCCGTCTTTCACGCCTTCCACGATGGCGCTTACAGGTTCCGTCAAAGCTTCTGAAATTTGAAGCTGATCCACGATAACAACTTTCGGCACCCCGTTCATCAAATCACGGCCTTTTATTTCCATCGTCTGTCCGACACCATCTTCCGGCGGCGCGGCCGTACCGATTTCTTTCTTGATACGTTCAGCACTTGCCTCCCCAATCAAAAGATTATGGTTGCGGCGAATATAAGAAATGATCGCCTCATCCATTTTATCGCCGCCGACCCGAACAGATGCGGCATAAACAATACCCCCAAGGGAAATCACGGCAACCTCGCTGGTGCCGCCGCCAATATCAACAATCATGGAACCTGTTGGTTCTGTCACGGGCAGTCCCGCGCCAATGGCCGCAGCCATCGGCTCTTCAATAAGAGACACACGCCGCGCGCCTGCTTCCAATGCACTGTCACGAATGGCTTTACGTTCCACCGGCGTTGATCCAGACGGCACGCAGATAACAATATGCGGGCTGGCAAACATGCTGCGATTATGAACCTTACGAATAAAGTCTTTGATCATGGCCTCTGCCACTTCGAAATCAGCGATCACGCCGTCCCGCAAAGGCCGAATAGCCTCGATATCACCTGGCGTACGGCCCAGCATCATTTTTGCCGCCTCGCCCACAGCGATAACTGATTTGACCCCGCTTTTATTCTTGATGGCCACGACCGAAGGCTCATTCAGGACGATACCGCGTCCCTTTACATAAACAAGGGTATTCGCCGTTCCCAAATCAATGGCCATATCGGATGAGAACATCCCCAAAAGCTTTTCTAACATATGTGATCGCCTATATCTAACTTCTTAACATGATTTATAATGGGTCATTAACCCTGATTCTTGCTACTTATATATTGTTTGTATTAACATAGCATTGTGAAAGCAATTTTTTTGTGGAGAAACTTTGTAGCGAAACTTTGTGGAGAAACTGGGGCGTTTACTATTTCTCTACTATTTATATCCCGTAAGTAAAAAATAAAGGCTCAATATGTTCACATGGCTTCGTGAAAAGATATCAAACTATATCATCCGGTATTTACATAAACCTGTATGGAAATATGAAAGTTTTTCCGTGACCAGCCCGGAAATTCTTGAAAGCTACCTTGAACCGGGCGATGTTCTTTTGGTCGAAGGAAACCAGCGGGTCAGCAGCATCATCAAGTTCCTGACCCAATCCACCTGGTCGCATGCCACGTTATATATTGGGGGCCGGGCCAGTCATCATAGAGATGGCGTGCCTCTTGACCTGATCGAAGCCGAAGCTGACGGCGGCGTCAAAGCCGTGTCATTAAGCAAATATAAATATTACAATACCCGTATTTGCCGTCCGACAGGTCTGGACAAAGGGGAAATAACACAGCTCATTGATTATGCCGTCAGCCGTATCGGCCATCAATATGACATGAAGAATATTATCGATCTTGGCCGTTATCTATTCCCCTATCCTCCCGTGCCAATCTTTGTACGCCGGCGTATGCTGGCGCTTGGCAGCGGCGACCCGACACGCGCCATATGCTCAACGCTTATTGCCCAGGCTTTTCAGTCAATCAATTACCCCATACTACCGGATATTACCAGGGAATCTATTGAGACCTGCCAGCAAAAATATGTTGAAAGAGAAATATTTCACATCCGCCACCATAGCCTGTTCACCCCCAGAGATTTTGACCTGTCGCCGTATTTTTCTGTGATTAAGCCCACAATAGAAAAAGGCTTTGACCATAAAGCCATTCACTGGGAGCATCAGGAAAGCAGCTCCGAAAAGAACGGCGCCGCTTAGATTACGCGCAGGAAAAATCAGTCAGACAGGGCCACCGGCGCGGTTTTCTCCCGCTTTACCTTCAGTTTATTCAGGGCATTGATATAGGCCTTGGCGGAAGCCACCAGAGTATCCACATGCGCGCCGTGGCCATTAACCGTCTTGCCATCCTCTTCCAGCCGAACGGTGACTTCCGCCTGCGCATCGGTGCCGCGCGTTACCGCATGAACCTGATAGAGCTCCAGTGTCGGCACCCCGTCCGTCAGGCCGCGTAAGGCTTTGAAAGAGGCATCAACCGGCCCGTTACCTTCGCTTGTAACGGTGATTTTATCTCCATCCACTTCCATGCCGAACGTCGCGCTGCTCGGTTGCCAGCTATCACAGATAAAAGACCAGTTCATCAATTTTATATGATCATTATCGCGCATGTTTTCGTCAACGATCGCAATGATATCATCATCATAAAGAGTCTTTTTCACATCAGCCAGATCCTTGAAACGGGTGAAGGCGCTGAGGAATTCATTGTCCCCCAGTTCATAGCCCAGATCTTTTAATTTATCCCGAAAGGCATGGCGGCCGGAATGTTTGCCCATCACCAGTTCAGATTTTTTCAAGCCAACTGATTCAGGGGTCATAATTTCATAAGTGCCCGCATTCTTAAGCATGCCGTCCTGATGAATCCCGCTTTCATGGGCAAAGGCATTGGCCCCGACAATGGCCTTGTTATTCTGCACATCGAGGCCCGTTACCGAAGAGACCAGCTTGGATGTTTTCATGATATTCTCGGTAATGATACCGGTATGAAAAGGCATGGCATTCGGGCGGGTACGAAAGGCCATGACAATTTCTTCGAGCGCGGCATTGCCGGCCCGCTCGCCAATACCATTTATGGTACATTCCACCTGACGCGCCCCGCCCTGAACCGCCGCAATGGAATTTGATACGGCCAGACCCAGATCATTATGACAATGAGTCGAAAAAACTGCCTTATCAGAATTGGGGACATTTTCGATAATTTTCCGCATCATGATGCGATATTCATCCGGCGTGGTATAGCCAACTGTATCCGGAACATTGATGGTCGTGGCCCCGGCCTTGATCGCGGCCTCGATGGTGCGATACAGAAAATCTTCTTCGGTTCTCGTGCCATCTTCGCAAGACCATTCCACATCATCACACAGGTTTCTGGCATAGCTGACACTGTCAATAATCCGGTCAACCACTTCATCCGGCGTCATATTCAGCTTATGCTCCATATGCAGCGGGCTGGTGGAAATGAAGGTATGGATGCGCGGGCGAGCCGCTTTTTTAAGGGCCTCTGCCGCGCGGTCTATATCTTTATGGGATGCCCGGGCCAGTGAACAGACGATGGTTTCTTTCAACATCGCCGCCACTTGGCTGATGGCCTCAAAATCGCCGTTGGAGGCAATGGCAAATCCCGCCTCAATAACGTCCACACCCAAATTTTCGAGCGCCTGCGCCACCCGCAATTTCTCGCTCAACGTCATGGAGCAACCCGGCGACTGTTCCCCGTCACGTAATGTGGTATCAAATATGATAACCCTGTTTTTATCTATGGTCATTTCTTAGCCTTAATTTTTAACTGTTATGAATGAATTACCCGCTTGGGGAATGATCTGTCTCTATCTCCCCTGAACGTCCGCCAAAATGGCTTTAAAATTCCAAAACGTCAGGGGCGGCTAAGTCGACCTAAAAGGAGAGAGAGCAGAAGGAGGGCGGCAAGCGGCAACAAACGCAGCAGGGCAATTGATTTGCCTGCGGCCATCATCGTAACTGATGTCATATTTGTTTGTTTCATATCTAATCTTGCGCCTGTTCTTGGCATAATATTTCAATTACCAGCCCTTATAGACAATTTTATTTGCCCTGTGAACCAGTAATATGGAAAAAGATTAATTTTTCTTGACGATCATTATTTTACATCATAGAACATAAGGAGAACAAAAAAATAATCAAAAGGAAAAAATATGCTCGGATATGTAATGGTCGGCACCAATGATATTGAAAAGTCGGCAAAATTCTATGACGCTCTTCTGGCAGAACTCGGCGTAAAAAGGACCATGGAACACGACAGTTTCATCGCGTGGGGCGGCGAAAACGGGGCCACAAGTTTCAGCATCAGCAAACCCCATGACGGCAATCCCGCCACGGTGGGCAATGGCACCATGATGGCATTATTTGCCCCAAGTCATGAAATGGTCGATAAAATTCATGCCCTTGCCCTTGAACTGGGAGCAACCTGCGAAGGACCTGTCGGCCCGCGTCCTGAATATGACGAAAAATTTTATGCCGGCTATTTCCGGGATCTTGAGGGCAACAAACTGAATGTTTTCCATTTTCCCCCGTCATAGGGCATTTTAAAAAAACATCAATCCTCGAACGGGTCATGCACCAGAATGGTGTCTTCCCGTTCCGGGCTGGTGGACAGTAAAGCCACCGGCGTTTCGATCAATTCCTCTATCCGGCGGATATATTTAATGGCGGTGGCGGGCAGGTCAACCCAGCTTCGCGCACCATACGTGCTGTCAGACCAGCCTTCCAAAGTTTCATATATGGGCGTAACCTTCGCCTGTTCTTCAGTTGATGCCGGGAAATAATCAATCCGCGTGCCATCCAGATCATAAGCTACGCAAACCTTCAATTCATCCATACCATCCAGAACATCAAGTTTGGTCAGCGCGATCCCCGTGATGCCGCCAATTTTGGTCGCCTGACGCACCATCACGGCGTCAAAATAACCACATCTGCGGCGGCGCCCTGTAACAGTGCCAAACTCATGACCGCGCTCGCCCAGTCCCTGACCAACATCGTCTGTCAGCTCTGTCGGAAACGGCCCTTCACCCACACGCGTGGTATAGGCCTTGGTAATACCCAGCACATAATCAAGCGTTCTGGCCCCGGTTCCGCTGCCGCCGGCAGCTTGTGAGGCAATGGTATTTGATGAGGTCACAAAGGGATAGGTGCCATGATCCACGTCCAGCATGATGCCCTGCGCGCCCTCAAACAGGATACGTTTACGGTCATGGCGCATTTCATCCAGAACGCGCCAGCTATCCCCCAGGAACGGGATAATTTTCGGGGCGATTTCCTTGATTTCAGCTATCATCTCCTCCCGGTCAATTTCCGCAACCCCAAGACCGCGCCGCAGGGCATTATGATGGCCAAGCAATACATCAACCCGGTTTTCAATTGCCCTGTCAGATCGAAGATCACAGGCCCTGAGCGCCCTTCGGGCAATTTTATCTTCATAAGCCGGGCCAATACCCCGGCGGGTCGTGCCAATTTTTGGGCCGCCCTTGGTGCATACATTCGCCGCATCTTCGCGGATGCCGTCAAGGGCACCGTGCAAGGGCAATATCAACGCGCAATTTTCCGCGACCATCAGATTATCTGAATTAACCTCAACACCCTGTGATTTTAAAAGATCAATTTCCTTGAGCAAGGCCCAAGGGTCAACCACAACGCCGTTACCAATCACAGAATATTTTCCGCCGCGCACGATACCGGACGGCAGCAGGCTTAATTTATAGACTTTCCCGTCAATAACGAGGGTATGGCCCGCGTTATGCCCGCCTTGGAACCGCACCACCACATCGGCGCGTTCAGACAGCCAATCTACAATTTTCCCTTTACCTTCGTCGCCCCACTGGGAGCCGACTACGACCACATTTGCCACACTATCGCCCTTTCAAAAACTATCGTGTTAAATCTTAATCACTTTATCTTTCTGCCAGATATACTGACAATTCAATCTTTTGGCTTCCGCCGTATCATTCTTTGCCGGCTCAAGGCCGCATATGGTGCGATATCCTTGAAGGCGAATTTTATTCACGTCCGACATAGTCATATTATAAGGGCAATAGATATATTTAATTTCTGTCATCGCTGGTACAGCCCGCATTAAGCTGTCCAGATAGAGTGAAAAGCCCGTTGCCGGCTCACTTTTTGATTCTGGTTCTTTGCCCTCTACCAGATAACGCCCCCCCCGGCCAAGTTCACCGCGCACACCTTTGACAAAAAGCGAAAATCCAATGCCGGTCTGAAATTCAAATCCGCTATATTCACCGGGATCAACCGTCACATTCAGTTCCGGTGCCGCAGCCTTCAGACGGGCCAGAACTTCTTTTAATTCATCGCATATTTCCTGAGCCTCGGCCGGTAATGACAGTTTGTCAATTATGGCCATGGCCTTGTCAGCCGCGCCGCTGGCCAAGAGCAATTGGCGGCTGATCGTTCCAATATCACCATCCAGCTGGTCTAATTCAGCGATATCTTTGGCATTCAGCGCATGGCGCACGGCCTTTGATGTCTGATCATCAAGGGCAAGTCCCCGGCAGATGGCGGGCACAAGCAAAGGCATGGTCAGATCAATGCTTGCATTTTTAATGCCGACGGTGCCAAGGACATCCCGCGCGAGCAATATGATCTCCACATATGCTTCGCCGCTATCGCTGCCGATTAATTCGATTCCTGCCTGTTGAAATTCACGCTCAGGGCGCAACTGGCTGCCGCCCACCCTCAGAACAGTTCCGGAATAGCTCAGCCGCAAGGGCCGCGGGGAATTTTGCAGGCGCGTGCGGGCAATCCGTGCCACCTGCCCCGTCATATCGTTGCGCACGGCCATCATGCGCATGCTGACCGGATCCATCACCCGAAACATATTTCTGGATTGGGCTTTACCGGGCCCGCAAAGCAGGCTTTCCTCGAATTCAAGCAACGGCGGCACCACGCGCTCATAGCCATAACTGGCAAAACACTGACGTAATTTCTCAACAATATCAGCTTGATATTCCGCGTCATTGGCCAAGGTATCATGCAGCCCTTCCGGCAGGAGAGCTGTCTCGTTTGGTTCATCTTCCGGTCTAGGCATATCGCGTCCATTTGCGTATTGTTTATGTCGCCGCCGTGCTTATATCCCAGCTCTTCTATCCAGTCAATTGAGACAAATACCGATAGACAAAAAAAAAGAGGCCATTAAAACTCATGGCCTCTTAATATTTTTATTCCGGGAACATATTAAAAGGTCAATGCCTTTACCTGCTTAACATGCGGCAGGCTCTCCACGGCAGACAGGGTTTTCGCATCAGCCTGCGCGTCAATGGCAACCAGCGCAATGGCCTCGCCGCCCTCTTCTGCGCGGCCCAGGCTGAATGTGGCTATATTCAATCCCGCGCGGCCCAGCGTCGTGCCCAGCGCGCCGATAAATCCCGGGATATCTTCATTGGAAACATAGAGCATATTCGGGGTCAACTCAGTCTCAAGGGCAATATCCTTAATGCTGACGATGCGCGGACGTTTATCCGCAAACAACGTCCCCGCAACACAGCGCGTTTGATGATCTGTGGTGACCGTAACCTTGATATAAGTGTTATAGTCGCCTTCTGCATCATGGCGGGTTTCAATTATATCGATATCCCGCTCCTTGGCAACGGCCAGAGCATTGACCATATTTACGCAATCCATCAAGGGCTGAAGCAACCCCTGAACCACAATCGCGGTCAGAGGCCGCGTGTTAAGCTCCGTCACATCCCCCTGATATTCAATTTGAATGGTTTTCAAGGCATGCTCTGTCAATTGCCCCGCAAAGCTGCCCAATTGCTTGGCCAATGACATATAAGGGCTTAAACGCACGGATTCTTCCGCAGTCACCGATGGCATATTCAGGGCATTGGTCACCGCACCATCCAGCAGATAATCGGCCATCTGCTCTGCCACCTGAACCGCAACATTCACTTGGGCTTCGGATGTGGACGCGCCAAGATGAGGCGTTACCACAACATTCTCATGACCAAAAAGAATATTCTCTTTTGCGGGCTCCTCGGCAAATACATCAAGGGCCGCCCCGGCAACCTTGCCGCTATTAAGGGCGACAAGCAAGGCTTCCTCGTCAATAAGCCCCCCGCGCGCGCAGTTAACGATTCGCACGCCATCTTTCATTTTTGCAAAAGCTTCCGCATTCAAGATACCCCGCGTTGTATCGGTGAGCGGCGTATGAAGTGTAATGAAATCAACACGTTCCAGCAATTCGTCCAGCTCTACCTTCTCAACGCCCAATTCTTCGGCCCGCTCCACAGATAAATAAGGATCAAAGGCAATGACCTTCATTTTCAGGCCCAAAGCCCGTTCTGCGGCAATGGCCCCAATATTACCGCACCCGATAACGCCAAGGGTTTTGGAGGTGAGCTCAACCCCCATAAAACGGGATTTTTCCCATTTCCCCGCATGGGTACTCGCGTTGGCCAGCGGGATCTGGCGCGCCAAGGCAAACATCATGGCAATGGCATGTTCCGCCGTTGTTATGCTGTTGCCGAACGGCGTATTCATCACCACAACACCATGACTGGTTGCCGCAGGAATATCCACATTATCCACCCCGATTCCGGCCCGGCCAATAACCTTAAGGTTGGTGGCCGCCGCAAGAACCTCTTTGGTTGCCTTGGTTGCAGACCGAATGGCCAGCCCGTCATACCGGGGAATTGCTTCGATCAACTGTTCAGGGGTAAGACCAACAATCTGGTCGACTTCGATGCCGCGCTGTTCAAATATTTGCTTTGCAAGCGGACTTAACTTGTCAGAAATCAGTATTTTTACCATTTCAGAATACCTTTAAAAAAAAACGAGAATTACTTTGTATAAGAAGCTTCGACTTGACCATAGGCCCAATCGAGCCACGGCAGCAATGCCAACAGGTCCGACGCCTCAATGGTTGACCCCGCCCAAATGCGAAGGCCCGCAGGGGCATCGCGGTAGGCGCCAATATCAAAAGCGGCCTCTTCCGCATCCAATAGCGTGGCCATTTCCTTGGCAACCGCAGTCTGCTGCGCCTCTTCCAAAGCTGTGAACCACGGCGCGGTGATCTTGAAGCAAACCGATGTATTGGATATTGTCTGCGCATCATTGGCCAGAAATTCCACCCAATCGGTGCGCGCAACCCAATTGCGCAGCACGTCAAGATTTTCCTCCGACCTTGCGATCATGCCGCGCAGCCCGCCAATGGTCTGCGCCCAGTCAAGCGCGTCCAGATAATCTTCGACACAGAGCATGGACGGCGTATTGATGGTGGCGCCGCTGAAGATGCCCTCAATCAATTTTCCGTTTTTGGTCAGCCGGAAAATTTTTGGCAAGGGCCACGGCGGCACATAACTTTCAAGCCGCTCCACCGCGCGGGGGCTGAGGATAATAACGCCGTGAGCCGCCTCGCCGCCCAGAACTTTTTGCCAGGAAAAAGTGGTGACATCCAGCTTCTCCCAAGGTAAATCCATGGCAAATGCCGCTGATGTCGCATCACAAATGGTCAGGCCCGCGCGATCATCACTGATCCAGTCCGCATTGGGCAGCTTAACGCCCGACGTGGTGCCGTTCCATGTGAAGACAACATCACGGGCCGGATCGACTTTGGTCAAATCAGGCAGGTCGCCGTAATCAGCAGTCAATGTGCGAATATCATTTAATTTCAGTTGCTTGGCCACATCCGTGATCCAGCCGGCACCAAAACTTTCCCAGGCAAGCATGTCAACGCCGCGTGCGCCGAGCAAGGACCATAAGGCCATTTCAACAGCGCCGGTATCAGAACCGGGCACGATGCCCACACGATAACCTTCGGGCAGCCCAAGAATGGCCGCAGTCTGGTCAATAGCTTTTTTAAGTCGGGATTTGCCAATTTTGGCACGATGAGAACGGCCTAATGGCGCGTTTTTCAAATTATCAATCGTCCAACCCGGGCGTTTCGCGCAGGGTCCAGACGAAAACAGCGGGTTCGCTGGTTTCTGTAAAGGTTTCATTTTATCTCCTACTCCTTGCAGAATAGACGTCCCCCGTTGGGGAGGGATAGCCCGCCGCCGAACATACAGAGGAAAATCATGGCGTCAAGAAAATATTCCAATAAAATTGCTGCACGGCACAAAAAAATATGCGCTATGATGAATCTTGGTCTTCACGATATATCGCAGAATATCCTGATAAAAAACCAAAAAAAAATAACAGAAACAGAGGAAAATATGGCGCAAATCTTGATGATAACAGGCACTGGTATATTTGGTCTTTTTGGCAGTATGCATTTATTTTATACCTTTTTCACATCCAGACTTGACCCCTATGACCTGTCGGTGAAAGAGGCCATGCAAGGCACGTCACTGGCATTGACACGGGAAACAACTGTCTGGAAAGCATGGGTTGGTTTTAATGCCAGCCACAGTTTGGGGGCGATGCTTGTCGCGGCTTTTTATATCCCGCTCGCATTATGG
Organism: Emcibacter sp.; assembly: GCA_026982375.1. GTDB lineage: Bacteria > Pseudomonadota > Alphaproteobacteria > Sphingomonadales > Emcibacteraceae > Paremcibacter. The sequence continues at coordinate 14,294 of JALSHF010000040.1, forward strand.
AATTTTACGATCATCGAAAACAGCCTGTGGTTCACCTGGCTTCCTGTGATCATGGGATTATCTTATCTTTTTCTGGCAAAGAAATACTGGTTTAAAATACCTTTTGTCGGGATTTTTATAGCAACAATCTGTTTTATTGGCGCGGCGGTCACAATATGACGACACTCAACAAGAGTTTGCTTTTTGGTGGCATATTAAGCTTAATCGCCGCTCTGCTCCATATCGCCATCATTTTTGGCGGCCCGGACTGGTATCGATTCTTTGGCGCGGGCGAAGAAATGGCGGTTATGGCGGAAAATGGTTCATGGTATCCAGCGTTTATTACGTCCGGTATTGCCCTGATTTTATTTATATGGGCGTTATACGCCTTTTCAGGAGCAGGGTTAATCCGGCATCTGCCCTTTCTGAAAACGGCACTCGTTATTATTTCAGCGCTTTATCTTATTCGCGGCCTTGTCTTCATCCCGATCTATTTTTTAATGCCGCAAATATTTAATGAGTTCCTTATCTGGAGTTCAGTTATCTGCCTTATCTTTGGAACGTCATACGCCCTTGGAACCAGAGCAATATGGCCTGTTGCCGCTCATTCTGATCAGTAGCCAAAACCGTATTTCTCCTATATATTAAAATATAAATCTATCAAATAAGATGTTTTCTAAGGGGAAGATTAAATGACTTTTTTCTGGGTTCTTATTATCTGGTTTCCTATTATCTTGATTCTAATATTCTGTGGCTTATTATTTTGGCTGTACAGAAAGCAAAATAAACTTAAAGAAACCGTCAATGAGCTTCAATTTAAATTACATGACTTAAAAGACGAAATGGTCAAATATATGCGGCGGCCGGATGAACCACGTGCCCCGCAAAAATCTCCTGAACCCATAATAGCTGAAACCGTCAAAGAACGGCCCGTCGTTATGGAAGCCAAAAAAGAAAAAAATCCGCCCTTTGCCAAAAAGTCAGCCCCGCCAACAAACAAGCCCGCGCAACCAAAACAAGACCCCATCATAAAAAACTTTGAAGAAAATCTATCGTCCCGATGGATGATTTGGGTTGGGGGCTTGGCCATTGCTCTGGGCGGCGGGTTTCTGGTTAAATACTCCATTGATTCTGGCTTGCTTAGCCCCCTGGTTCGTGTCAGCCTTGCCTTTATCATGGGCATCATATTGACCATCGGCGGCGAGGCTTTACGTCAGCGACGCGCCAAGCTGGAATGGTTGCAAACGACGCCCGATTACCTGCCTAGCGCCATATCTGCTGCCGGATTATTCTCGGCTTTTGCCGCCATATATGCTTCCTATGCCCTATATGACCTTTTACCCGCGATCGCGGCTTTTACAGCCCTTGCTCTTTTGTCCTTTACGGCTTCAGGAATGGCTTTTTATCAAGGAAAGTTTTTCGCCTATCTTGGGCTGATTGGCGGCATAGTCGTCCCGCTTCTGGTCAATACAGGATCATCAAATGCCTGGGGCCTTTTTCCTTATTTGCTGATGATTATTACGGCCAATCTTTGGGTATCCCGCCAAAAGGCGTGGATTGACGTAGCGGCGACCAGTTTGCTTCTGGCCTTGATGTGGGTGATCATCTGGATTCCCACAAATTGGTCTGTGGGTGACAGTGCGCCGGTTGGCATTTATTTACTGTTGCTCGGCGCATTGAATAGCATTTTATTGAGCGGGGCCAGCCCAGAAAGGCTAACAAATAAAAGCTATACAGGCATGATCAGCCGAAATGGCATCACGTTAATATCCGACCTTGTCATGATCGCCATTGTTATCCTTCTTGTCGGTGTTGTCAGGCTTGATCATTATGGCACCATGGGAATTATGCTGGTTACCATCGGTTTATTGGCGCAAGCCTTTGCCGTCCACCGCTCTCCCGCCAATGATACAGGCGGCGTGATTGTCATCGTTGGTGTCTTATTCCTCTTCGCCACTTGGCATGTGCCAAATCTGGTGGAATTCAAAAATAGCTTGCCGGCCTTTGATCAGCTTAATACCGCCTGGGCACCTACTGCGCCGCCCGGCCTTGATAAATTTCTCACCTCCGCCATCATTTTTACCGGATTAATCGGCGGTACCATTTTCTTTCACTTTCGCCATCTGATGCGAAGAAATATGTGGGCTTCCATGGGGAATATTGTGCCAACGGCAATGTTGATCATTATCTATTGGCGGGTAGAGGATTGGGGAACCAGCCTGAATTTTGCTTTTGCCGCCCTTATTTTATCCATGCTGCTGGCAGCGGCCGTGAATAAGCTCATTTCAGAAAATAAAGAGAATAACATAACGCCCATAGCGGCCTACGCCTCAGGGGCCACCGCTGTGATTTCACTAGGGGCGGCCATGGTTTTGCGTGATGCGTGGCTCAGTTTTGCCTTTGCGCTCCAGATCGTTGCTCTCGCCCATATTTGGCGCATGACACAAGTTAAGGGACTGCGCACATTGGCCTTGATTATAGCCAGTATTATTCTGATTCGGCTTTTCTTGAACGGATCTATATTTGACTATGGCGGGGGGCAGCCGTTGCCGCTGATCAATTGGTTATTTTATGGTTATGCCCTGACAGCGGCGCTCTTCGCCTATGCCGCCTATATTTTTAAGGATAATAAAGCGGCAGAAACGGCACAAGAAGACAGATTAATGTCAGTTTTAAAGGCGGGGGCCATCCTGCTGACCATTGCTTTTATTACCCTTGAAATACGTATTCTCTTTGGTGAGGACGGCACATTGACATCCGACCCAACAGGCCTTGAGGCAGCCTTGCAAGTGGTAAATTGGGGGGCGGCTACCACCATTCTATTTTGGTACGAAGTAAAGAATAATGACCGGCTTCTGGGCGGATTGCGGCGCGTTATGACAGCGGTTTCAATCTTTGGCCTCATTATCGGCGGGGCAATGATGAATAATGTATTTTTTGGATCAAAAATGGGCAGCAAACCCATCTTCAATCTCCAATTTTTGCAATATTTCATCCCCGGAATACTCTATGGCCTTAAAGCCTATATTGCCCATTTCGCCCAGAAACCGCGCAGCATGAAAATCTATGGCAGCATAGCCTTTCTGGTGATCTGGTTTTGGTCATCGGCTGAGGTGTATAATTTTTTCCATCCATATGACCCTGAGTCCTATGGCCCTGCTGCTGGTTCATCTGATTGGGAATGGTATGCCTATTCTCTGGTCTGGTTGATCTATGCGGTTCTGCTTCTGGTTTCAGGATTAAGATTTCAGCAGGCAAAAATCCGACAGGCTGGTCTGGCCGTTTTAGGCATTGTTGTCTTGAAAGTCTTCCTTGTGGATATGAACCAGCTGGAAGGTATTTCCCGCGCCTTATCCTTTATGGGGCTTGGCGGCGCATTGATTGGACTTGGGTATTTATATCAAAGATTAAATTTAAAGCCTGCGGCCTAACGCTGAAGTAACGTCAAGAAATCAATGGCGGCATTTAGTTCTTTCTTCATATTTCCCTGCCGGAATAAGGCTTCATCGTCTTTGCCCCATTGCCGGGTCTGATAATTCTCATCCAGCTCTGCCGCAGCCCAGGCCTGTTCTGCGGAAATATTACCGCCAAGGACATTGAGCGCGATAGAGACGGAGCCACAGAGGGTCGTGATATTGTGAAAGGCCGCAAGATGAAAGCTGTCCAGCCTGCCAAGGAAAACGTCAAGCTTTTCAAGCTCATCTGAATCCTGCGGCACATGCAGTATCCCTGTGGTTACAACAAGTTTTATGTCATGATTTTGACCCACCCAGTCCAGCAATGGCTGCCATAGGTCCGCTTGCTGCTGCGCCAGATCTTCGGGAAATTCCGCTCGGTAACACAGCAGGTCTGTACCGGCATATTTGACCAATTCGGCAATCAGATCATTGCGCCGCGTATGAACGCGGTCAAGGGCCGTATTCTGAAGCTTTGCCATCAACATGCTGGCGGGGTCTATTTTATCGCCCTGTTCATTCCATTCTGCGCAAATGGCCTCTGCCAAGGCCTTGGTCGGGCTGAGATTAGGTCTTTTTTCCGGCGTTTTGATTTCCTTGCCATCCAGCGCAATAAAAAAGCCCTGCTCATGAGCAGCCCCCGTCATGTCAACAACGGCGGCTGCCTTATAAAATCGTTTCATTCAATCCCTGCCTTATGTGCGAAATATGATCCAATATATGATGCGCCCCCGCCCCGATGAGCTTATCGCGATCATGATAGCCCCATGACACGCCGATGGCGGTGACTTTGGCCGCAAGCGCCATATGAATATCAAATGTGGTATCGCCAATCATGACCGTATTTTCAGGCGCTGCGCCCACCTCATTCATGGCATTAATCAACATGGAGGGATGCGGTTTTCCCGGCCCGTCATCGGCGGTATTCAGGGTCATGAAAAAATCGCAAAGGCCATGGTTCTTTAAGGTGTTTGTCAGGCCGCGCCGGGATTTTCCCGTGGCCACGCCAAGGATAAAGCCGCTTTTATGCAAATCTTCTATCATATCCCTCACCCCGTCATAGAGGGGTTCTTGATCCTCATCCCGCTGGCGCAACTCCTGAAAGCGGCTGATAAAGCCCTCCTTCAAGGCAAGGTGGGTTTCTTGATTTTCACGCGGGTGACAAATTTCGATGGCTTCCATAAGGGACAATCCGACGATCTGCCGCACGGCCTCATCCCCGGGGTAGGAAACCCCGCAAGCCAGACAAGCCGATGCCATGGCGTCAAGAATCAAATGCTGACCATCAACCAGAGTGCCGTCACAATCAAATATAATCAACTTCATCATTGCTCCAGATGTTTCAGGCTTAATTTTCGATTTCAAAGGGATCTGTTTTATCATTCTTGTCAAAACCGAACATATCCCAGCTTTCTTTCATATGGCGCGGCAAATTTGCGGTTATGGACAGGGTGCCGCCGTCCGGGTGATCAATCTCGATACTGCGGGCGTGAAGATGTAATTTCTTGCTGACGGCGCCATCAAGAAAGGCTTCTTTTCCGCCGTATTTACCGTCGCCGACGATGGGGCAATCCAGCACGGTGGCGTGAACCCTGATTTGATGAGTACGACCGGTCACCGGCTTAAAAGCCACCCAGCTTGTCGATTTCAGGGCGCTGTCCATAACATGAAAATCGGTCACGGCTTTTTTGCCCTTGTCGGCGACCATCATCCGCTCGCCGCGCGTTCCCGGCTCCTTATCCAGAGGGGCGTTGACCGTGCCTTCTGTGCGTTCTGGCCGCCCCACAACCAGGGCCCAGTATATCTTGTTGGTTTTGCGATTGCGAAAGGATTCAGTCAGGCTTTTTGCCGCAGGGCTGCTTTTGGCAATGACAAGCACGCCGCTGGTATCCTTATCCAGCCGATGAACAAGTTTTGGCCGCTCGGGGTTGTCGCCCTGCAGGCAATCCAGCAGCCCATCCACATGGCGGGTGATATTGCTGCCGCCCTGCACCGCAAGGCCGGGAAGTTTATTCAGGACAATAACGCTGTTATCCTCATAAATGACCATATCCCGAATATAGCGTTTATCTTCCAGGCTTGGGCCTTTTTTGCTGTTCCGTGGGCTATAGCCTTTGCCTTCATTGGGGTTTGCCCCAAGGGGCGGCACGCGGATTTCCATACCTTCTTCCACCCGAAAGCCCGCCTTTACTCTTTTGCCATCGGCCCTAACCTGCCCCGTGCGCACTAATTTTGACAAACGTCCAAATCCCAAATCCGGGAAATTAACCTTGAACCATTTATCAATGCGCCAGCCATTTTCAAACGGCTGCACTTTATGATGACTTACGCCAGACATATATTTTCCTATCAGGATATGTGATTTAGAGCAATATTAGATCTAGCCCCCTCTTAAGCCAAATAACGCCCCGCGTAAAGGCCCATGAACAGAGCCGCGACCCCAAATGACAATGACCCAATAGCATAAAGGGCGGCATTGGCCATTTCATGGCGTTCCAGCATCAATCCCAATTCCATGGAGAAGGCCGAAAAAGTCGTAAAGCCGCCAAGCACGCCAATGATCAAAAAGCCCTGCCAATGGTGGCTCAGGCTATATCGGCTTGCCAATAGCCCGACGGCCAAACCAATGATAAAAGAGCCCGCCATATTCACCGTAAGCGTGCCCCAGGGGAATCCCGGTCCCGTCAGCCGCAGCATCATCTTGCCCACCAGATACCGCGCGGCCGACCCCAAAGCACCACCAGCGGCGACGGCAAGAATCATTTTCATTTTATTCTTCTCTCTTCATGTCCCGTTCATGTAGCAGAACCTAAATACAGACTCTAAATATAATCTTGCGCAGCATACGACAAAATGGCATGATCACGCAAACCATAATGGGGAGAATATATGTTTTTACTGGCCTTTTTTCTTAAAAAACTTATCCGCGAGGGTACGTTACATATCATTGATGCCTCGGGCAAAAAGCATAGTTTTATCGGAACGGCCCAGCCCGAAGTAACCATTCGCTTCCATGACAAACTGCTTCCCATGAAGCTATTCCTTAAGCCCGACCTGAAGGCAGGCGAAGCTTTTATGGACGGATCGCTTACCATTGAGGGCGATCAGGATATTTTTGATTTTCTGTTTTTGATTACCAAAAATATGGAATGGCGGCGGGGCAATGCCATGCATTTAACCGGCGGTGATCCCTATAGCCGTTTCAAAAGCTGGCTGGCGCAAATCAATCCCATAGGCCGGTCACAGAAAAATGTCGCCCATCATTATGACCTGTCCGGCGAATTATATGATCTTTTCCTTGATCCGGACCGGCAATATAGCTGCGCTTTTTTCAAGTCTGAAGAAGATAGTCTGGAACAAGCCCAGGAAAATAAAAAGAATATCATTGCCGCCAAACTACTGCTGGAAGAACATCATGAGGTTTTGGATATTGGCTGTGGCTGGGGCGGGCTGGCCTTGCACTTAAATAAATTATCCGGCGCGTCTGTGACAGGGGTGACCTTAAGCCAGGAACAACATGAACTGGCCAACAAGCGCGTGAAAAATCATGGGGTCAGCGGCAAGGTTCATATCAATTTTCAGGATTACCGCAACGTCACCCGGAAATTTGACCGCGTGGTATCCGTTGGCATGTTTGAACATGTGGGGCGGCGGCAATATCAAACCTATTTTGATAAAGTTTATGACAGCCTGAAAGATGATGGTGTCGCCTTGATCCATACCATCGGGCGGGCCGATGGGCCGGGCTCTACGGATCCCTGGACCCTCAAATATATTTTCCCCGGCGGTTATGCCCCAAGCCTGTCCGAAATTTCGCCGATCATTGAGAAAGCCGGGCTTTATATTACCGACATGGAGGTCTGGCGGCTGCATTATGCAAAAACCCTGCGCGAATGGCGCAGGCAGACATGTACGAATAAAAAGGCCATTGTTGATTTATATGATGAACGATTTTTTCGTATGTGGAATTTCTATCTGGCCAGCGCCGAATGCGCCTTTCGTAATATGGGTCATGTGGTATTTCAATTTCAACTGGCCAAAAAGGTTGATACGGTTCCCTTAACGCGGGACTATATATATAAATAGCCTTTGTTCATGGTTCATGGCCTAAACGCCTCAATCATCTTTTTTAATGTGGGTCGCAGCTTTTTGGCGCGCTCTTCCTGAAAGGCAAAGGTCGGTTCTTCATCCATATAGGTGATCTGGGATATTTCCAGCTGGAAAGCATGAATATTCCGCGCAGGATTGCCATAATGGCGGGTAATATACCCCCCTTTAAATCGCCCGTTTAACACCGCAGAAAAATCAGATTCTTTTGCGATGGCAAATAATTTTTGCGCCATTTCTGCTGCGCAAGCAGTGCCATTTCCCGTCCCCAGATTCAGATCTGGTAACGGCCCCTCAAAAAAGCGCGGCACATGGCTTTGGATGGAATGGGCATCCCATAATAACGCATAGCCAAACTGCGCTTTGATTCGGTCAAGTTCACGGCTGATTTTATCATGATAGGGCTGCCAATAAATGTCCTTGCGCCGTAAAATTTCCGCCTGATCCGGCGCGAGACCTTTTTGATAAAGCGGCTGGTTATCGAATGATGTGGTGGGGCATAACTCTGTTTCATTCTGGCCCGGGTATAGCAATTTTCCGCCGGCGTCCCTGTTCAGATCAATCACGCTGCGGCTGTTATGGGCCATCAATATACTCACGCCCATATCCGCCAGAAAATCATACAGCTTATCCAGATGCCAGTCCGTATCTGTGACTTTGCGGCCCTGTTCCGTCAATTTTTCCTGAACTGCTGGCGGTAAATTTGTCCCAACATGGGGCATACTGACCAAAAGCGGCCCGTTCCCCCGGCTAAAATGAAATACCGGTTCCGGCATTCTTAATCCCTCCCTGATGGCAGGATATCCATTACAGGATCAGAGAATGCGCCATTCTTGACCAATGTCGTTATGGCATCTATATCCGGAGAAAAATAACGATCCTTATCAAAAAAGGCCACTTCCTTGCGGATTTTATCATGCATTTTCTGAAGAACAGGCGATGTCTTTTCCGGCGCCCGCAGGTCAATGCCCTGCGCCGCCGCCAAAAGTTCTATGGCAATAACGGCTGCGCTGTTAAAGGCCATATCGCCAAGACGCCGCGCGCCAAAGGTTGCCATGCTCACATGATCTTCCTGATTGGCGCTGGTGGGAATGCTGTCGACACTGGACGGATGTGCCAGCGTTTTATTCTCAGAAACCAAAGCCGCTGAAGTCACCTGGGCAATCATAAAACCTGAATTAACCCCGCTGTCTTTCACAAGAAACGCCGGAAGGTCACTCATTTTCGGATCAACAAGAATGGCTTGCCGGCGCTCGGAAATCGAGGCAATCTCACAAATGGCCAGCGCCAGCGTATCGGCAGCAAAAGCCACAGGTTCCGCATGAAAATTCCCGCCAGAGATGACGTCTCCTTTTCCGGATCCATTTTCGGGAAATATCAACGGATTATCCGTGACGGCATTGGCTTCGATATGAAGCGTTCGGGCGGCATTATTGATAATATCAAGGCAAGCCCCCATAACTTGTGGCTGGCACCTTAGGGAATAAGGGTCTTGTATCTTGTCACAATCCTTATGGGATTTCATAAGGCCGCTGCCTTTCAGAAGCGACAAATACTTTGGCGCCACGGTCATTTGCCCCGGCTGACGCCTTGCCTGATGAATGCGGGCATCAAAGGGGGCGCGGCTGCCCAGCAGAGCATCAATACTCATCGCCCCCGCAACAACCGCCGCCGCAAATATATCTTCGATCTGAAACAGCCCGGTCAAGGCAAGCGCCGTTGAAACCTGCGTGCCATTCAAAAACGCCAATCCTTCCTTCGCGCCAAGGGTGATCGGCTCAAGGCCGGCCGCCTTCAAAGCCGCCAAGGCAGGCGTTTTGCGGCCATTCACACGGACAAACCCCTCGCCCATTATAGGCAGTGTCATATGGGCCAGCGGCGCCAAATCACCGGACGCGCCGACGGAACCCTTTTCCGGAATACAGGCAATCAACCCTGCATTAACGAAATCGATGAAGGCCCGAACGGTCGAGGGACGGACGCCGGAATGCCCCTGACTGAGGCTCGAGATTTTCATGATATAAATTAATCGAACCACATCATCCGATAAATATTTACCCACGCCGGTACTGTGAGATAAAACCAGATTTGTTTGCAGCTCTTCCAGCTTGTCATCACTGATACTGGTGCTGGCCAACAGGCCAAATCCGGTGTTAATGCCATAAGCGGTGCGGCCCTGTGAAATAATATCTTCCACAAGTTTTCGCGATCGCTCAAGGGCCGGAAAGGCGGCCTCATCCAGCTTAACCCGCACAGGCTGGCGGTATATTTTGCGCAAGTCAGATAAAGACATCCCGCCCGGGTTTATGGTGAATATAGTATCAGATATATGGCTCATGGTTTTTCGTCCTTTTTCTGCTCAACCATGGGTAATTTCAGGCCCATCTCATTGGCGCAATCAAGGGCCATATCATAGCCGGCATCCGCATGACGCATGACGCCCGTTGCCGGGTCATTCCAAAGCACACGGCCAAGTTTTTCCGCCGCCTCATCGCTGCCATCCGCCAGAATAACCACACCGCTATGCTGACTGAACCCCATACCAACACCGCCGCCGTGATGCAGGCTAACCCATGTGGCGCCGCTTGCGGTATTAAGCAGGGCGTTCAGTAACGGCCAGTCGGATACGGCGTCTGAGCCATCCTTCATGCTTTCGGTCTCCCGGTTAGGACTGGCCACTGATCCGCTGTCCAGATGATCCCGCCCAATAACAATTGGGGCTTTCAATTCACCGTTTCTGACCATTTCGTTAAAGGCAAGCCCCAGCTTGTGACGCTGCCCCAGACCAACCCAGCAGATCCGCGCGGGCAAACCCTGAAACTGTATGCGTTCCCGCGCCATGTCCAGCCAGTTATGCAGATGGGGGTTATCGGGAATAATTTCTTTGACCTTTTGATCTGTTTTATAGATATCTTCGGGATCCCCGCTTAGAGCCACCCAGCGAAACGGGCCGATACCCCGGCAAAACAAGGGCCGGACATAGGCCGGAACAAATCCCGGAAAATCAAAGGCATTCAGAACCCCTTCATCAAAGGCAACCTGGCGGATATTATTGCCATAATCAAAGGTCGGAATACCCATGTCATGATAGACCAGCATGGCTTTAACATGGATCGCCATGGATTTTTTGGCGGCAACTTCCACAGATTTCGGGTCTTTTTCCCGCTTTGATTCCCATTCATCAACCGTCCAGCCAATAGGCAGATAACCGTTGACAGGGTCATGAGCCGATGTCTGATCAGTGACCGCATCCGGCCTGATCCCTTTATTTATCATGTCGGGTATGATTTCAGCCGCATTACCCAAAAGCCCCACGGAAATGGCTTTGCCCTGCCGCGTTGCCGCGTCAATCACCTCCATCGCCTGTTCTAATGTTTCGGCCCGCTTATCCAGATATCCGGTGCGCAGGCGATAATCAATGCGGTCCGATTGACATTCAATGGCCAGCATAGACGCCCCCGCCATGGTTGCGGCCATGGGCTGCGCGCCGCCCATGCCGCCAAGCCCGGCGGTCAATATCCATTTTCCTGATAAGTCACCGCCAAAATGTTGCCGGCCCATTTCAACAAAAGTTTCGTAAGTCCCTTGAACGATTCCCTGACTGCCAATGTAAATCCAGCTGCCCGCCGTCATTTGGCCATACATCATCAGGCCTTTTTTATCCAATTCATTAAAATGATCCCATGTGGCCCAATGGGGCACAAGGTTGGAATTGGCGATCAAGACCCTTGGCGCGCCTTTATGGGTTGGGAAAACACCAACCGGCTTGCCGCTTTGCACCAGAAGTGTTTCATCTTCTTCCAGATTTGTCAGGCTTTCAACAATTTTATCGAAACAGTCCCAGTTGCGGGCCGCCCGGCCAATGCCGCCATAAACCACAAGGCTTTCTGGATGTTCCGCCACATCGGGATCCAGATTATTCATCAGCATCCGCAAGGGCGCTTCTGTTGACCAGCTTTTCGCGGTGAGCTTTGTGCCCGTGGGGGCTTTTACAATGCGGGAATTTAATCTATTATTTGCCATGCTATCTATACCTGTCTATACAACTAAATTCAGTATCTTCTTTTTTTAAAAAAATGTAAATAAAAAATATATACCCGGTGACTTATGGCCTGAAACGTCCTGATAATTCATAGCGCGATCCGGGGTGATAAAGCTGTGCGCTGGCGGCCACCTGACCGTTGGTCCATGTGCGGCGTTTGATCAACAGGCAAGGGTCATTTGCGGCCATCTGTAATTCACGGCGGATTTCATCACAGGGCATGATGGCCGTCACCACATGCTCGGCCTTTTGCAGGGGGGCAATTTCCATCAGATAATCATAAGGGGTGATCACGGTAAAATCCTGGCCCCCATAGTTCGGGGCAACGGCCTTATTCACATAACGATCTTCCATTTGTATGGGAATATTCTGTTCCTTATGGACGATAACCGAATGGAATACCGCTTGGCCAAGGGCAATATTCAGCGATTGCGCAATATCCTTTTGGGCATCCACTTCTTCTATTTTAAGGACAACCGCAGAATATTCATGGCCGCGCGCGCGGATTTCTTCGGCAATATTATGGATTTCAAGCGGGTGACTTTGGGCTTTTAATTCAGCAACAAAGGTGCCAACCCCCGCGACACGTTCGAGATACCCCTCTGCTGTCAATTCCCGTAACGCGCGGTTGGTTGTCATGCGGGAGACATCGAATGTTTTCACCAATTCATTCTCGGAGGGCACCCGCGCAGAAGGTTGCCATTCGCCGGACGCAATGCGCGCAAGAATATGGTCTTTAATTTTTTTATACAGCGGGGCAACCTGATCTGGTGAATTCTGCATAGACGATTATTTCCTTTTAAATCAGTTGAGAAGTTTTTCCATGGTGATTTGGAACTTCTGGTTTATATCCTGTTTTTTCTTGTGGTTACTGGCATGGTTACTGGCATGACCTTCAGCACGAATGAGCCATTCCCCGCCAACCATCACATCTTTGACCACCGGTTGATTGCCGCTGAAGATAAAACGATCCAGCAGATATTTATCCGGCGTCGCCACCATAAGGGACGATAGGGGATTTAGCGTGATTAAATCGGCCCGCCGGCCTGTTTCTATGGCCCCGGCATTAAGGCCCGCTGCCTGCGCGCCGCCCTTTAAGGCCTTGTGGTACAAGTTATTTCCACTATGCCGCTGCGCGGGGCTTGCGGTGATATTCCGGCTTTGAAATTTCAGTCTCTGACCATATTCGAGCAGCCTTAATTCCTCAACCGGGCTGACCGAGATATGGCTGTCGGAACCAATGGCGATCCTGCCGCCCTGATCCAGATAGGGCCGCAAGGGAAATAACCCATCCCCCAGATTAGCCTCTGTTGTCGGACAGATTGCAACCACCGCGCCGCTCATGGCCACGGCCTTTGTTTCTTGCTCTGTCATATGAGTCGCGTGGATCAGGCACCAGTTCTCATTTAATTCCTGATGGTCAAGCAACCATTCCACAGGGCGCTGACCTGACCATTCGAGGCAATCTTCCACCTCCTTCATCTGTTCGGCAATATGGATATGAAGCGGGGCCTCGGGGTTTTGGCACCTCACATGATGAACGGCCCTGACCATATCCTCCGGCGATACAGCGCGCAGGCTGTGAAAGGCCGCGCCAAGATTTTGCCGGGGATTATTTTTCGTGATCTTATCAAGCTGATCCCAAAGACTGCAATAATGATCAATATCATGACCAAAACGGGCCTGTTCTTCGCTTAAGGGCATGCCGCCAAACCCCGATGACCCATATAACACCGGCAGGAGGGTCAGGTGAAGACCAACGTCCCGGGCGGCTTCCATGATGGCCAATGACATTTCTGCGGGATTATCATAGGGCTGTCCGCCCTTCTGATGATGCAGATAATGAAATTCCGCCACAGACGTATAGCCCGCCGTCACCATTTCCAGATAAAGCTGGCGCGCAATATGATAAAGGTCATCCGGCGTTATGGACTGGGCAAAGCGATACATCACATCCCGCCATGTCCAGAAACTGTCATTATTTGATGTTGAATATTCCGCAAGACCCGCCATGGCCCGCTGAAAGGCATGGGAATGGCTATTGGGCATTCCGGGCAGAGCAAAGCCGTCAATGACGGTTATATCGGGGTCAGCATTGACGTCAGGCTTGTCATTTCCCTGATGTTCAATGGCAGCAATGAATCCCTGATCATCGATCGTTAGTGTCACATTATCATGCCATTGGCCGCTTAAGAGTGCCTTTGTGAATTTTATTTTTTGCATCTATAATCTTATCAATCGCTTGTCTATACAGGTTCAGTTAATTATACTGCGCTCCGTAAGTCAACAAGATAAAAGGCTGATAAACAATATGACGGTTAAAGTCTGGACAGATGTCACCCTCCTGACCATGTCAGAGAATGACAGCCCATACGGCATGATCAGGGACGGCGCAATCATCGCCCAAAATGGCAATATTGACTGGATTGGCAAGGCGCGCGATCTTCCCGAAACCGCCGATGATGCTGACATCATATCCTGCGGCGGAAAATATATGACGCCGGGGCTCATTGATTGCCATACCCATCTGATCTACGGCGGTAACAGAATCGCTGAATTTGAAAAACGCCTGCAGGGGGCCAGCTACGAAGACATCGCGCGAAAGGGCGGCGGTATTCTTTCCACGGTCAAAGCCACGCGGGCCGCCGATGAAGAATCGCTTATATCATCCGCAAAGAAACGCCTGCGGCATCTGCAAAAAGGCGGCGTCACCACGGTGGAGATTAAATCAGGCTATGGCCTTGACCTTGAAACTGAGCTTAAAATGCTGCGCGCGGCAAGAAAAATCGGACAAAGCTCATCTATTGACGTCGTCACCAGCTTCCTTGGCGCGCACGCGCTGCCGCCTGAATTCAATGATGATGCGGATGGCTATATGGATTATGTGACGGGGGATATGCTGGCGGCGGTTGTCGCTGAGAATCTTGCCGATTCGGTCGATGCTTTTTGCGAGAATATTGCCTTTTCCCCGGATCAGGTGGAAAGGCTTTTTACCAGAGCGCAGGAATTAAACCTGCCCATAAAACTTCATGCCGAACAATTGAGCAACAGCGGCGGGGCAAAGCTTGGCGCAAAATACAAGGCTCTTTCTGCAGATCATCTGGAATGTCTTGATGAAGAGGGCGCAAAAGCCATGGCGGCGGCAGGCATGGTCGCCGTGCTATTGCCGGGGGCCTTTTATACGTTAAGAGATGACCGCATTCCCCCCATTGATTTGCTCCGAAAATACAAAATTCCCATGGCCATTGCCAGTGACAGCAATCCGGGCTCATCGCCGGTTTTATCTTTAAGCCTTATGATCAATATGGCCTCAACATTATTCCACCTGACCCCGGAAGAATCCCTCATTGGCGTCACCCGAAACGGCGCCAAGGCGCTGGGGCTGGCTGATCGGGGCATATTGGAAATTGGCAAGAAAGCCGATTTTGCGATCTGGGATATAAGCCATCCTGCGGAACTTGCCTATCAATTGGGCGGCAATAGCTGCGCCGGTATCGTGAAGAATGGCGAAGCCGTCAAATTTCAAGGCAACTGACGGGGCTATTTCCGGCCCCGCCAATTTTAT
>JALSHF010000041.1 GCA_026982375.1 Emcibacter sp.
GGGCGCAGAAACAAATTTGCGCGATATCCTCACCACCTTGGACAAAGAGGCCGGGCTTCAGGTGGTGGTCATCGACAGTATCCAGACCATGTATGCCGATACCGTGGATAGCGCGCCCGGAACCGTGACCCAGGTTCGCACCTGCGCCCAGGAGCTGATCCGATATGCCAAACGCAAGAATGTCTGCATTTTTCTGGTTGGCCATGTGACCAAGGATGGTCAGATTGCCGGGCCGCGCGTTTTAGAACATATGGTTGATACCGTGCTTTATTTTGAAGGCGACAGAGGCCATCAGTTCAGAATTCTGCGGGCGGTGAAAAATCGTTTTGGCGGCACCGATGAGATTGGCGTTTTTGAAATGAGCGACCTTGGCCTGCAAGAAGTTTCGAACCCGTCCGCCCTGTTCATCGGCAACAGGGCCGGCGACATCAGTGGCTCAGCGATTTTTGCCGGCATGGAAGGCTCCCGGCCTATGCTTGTGGAGATACAAGCCCTTGTGGCCCCCTCGTCCCTTGGCCAGCCCCGGCGGGCGGTTGTGGGCTGGGATAATGGCCGGCTCGCCATGATTATCGCCGTGCTTGACGCGCGCTGCGGCCTTGGACTGGGCGCTTATGATATTTATCTTAATGTGGCAGGCGGCCTGCGCATTACGGAACCGGCAGCGGATATCGCCGTTGCGGCGGCTTTAATATCCTCATTATCCGATCGCCCGATACCGGAAGAGACTATTGTGTTTGGTGAAATCAGTCTGTCCGGCGAGATAAGACCTGTATCTCAGGCGGCGGCGCGGCTCAAAGAATCCGCGAAACTCGGCTTTATACAGGCTTACCTGCCCGCCAATACCAGACATAAGGGCAAAGACATGAAATTCGCGGAACTTGACCAGATCAGTAAATTAGTCGATCTTATTGCTCAGGATGCATTATAAAAAGGAAAATTACTTTTGATTACAAGCGATTTATATCAAGGGTTCACGGTAAATCCGCTAGATGTTGTGGTTGTTATAATTTTGCTAATCTTCGGCATTGCCTCATATGTGCGGGGTTTTACCGCATCTGCTTTAACGCTGGCTGCGTGGGGCGGGGCTTTCATGGTGACAAGCTATTTTGCCCCGCTTGTCATCCCGCATATCTATGAAATTATTCAGCCCGAATTAATCGCTTTTGTCATTACCTATGCGGTTATGTTTGCGCTCAGCCTGTTCATCTTGAAATTTATCGCCGGCATGATCGGCAAAATGGTCAGAAATAGCGACATTGGTTCGCTTGATAGTGCCATGGGCCTGCTGTTTGGTTTATTTAGCGGAATGTTTGTTATCAGCGCGATTTATATGATCACGACCCCCTTCATATCTGGCAATAATCATCCCGCATGGTTTCAAGAGGCTAAATCCAGACCTCTTGTCCAATATGGGGCCAGCATGATTTCTGCAATGAACCCTTATTTTGACAATCTGGATCTCGAAGAAAAACGTAAAGACCTGGAAGCTCTGGAGCGCATGAAGAAAATGATCCCCTCCTTCCCGTCAAATGATAAAAAAGATCAAGATGACGAAACATATAAAAAAGAAAACCAGAAAGAAATGGACAAATTATTCGAGAAATTGTCAGAAGGCTAGAAAAAGGTTTCTTTCTGCTATGATAGACCATATAACGCCAAAAGTTACCCTATTGATGAGTTGATATATGACAGATCAAAATCGCCCGCCGCTTGCCTTGCCCCCTTTCGTCCCGCATTTGTTTTCTGAAGATAAATTTCATGATGAATGCGGCGTATTCGGCATATGTAATCATGCCGAATCTGCGGCCCATACCGTGCTTGGGCTTCATGCCCTTCAACATAGGGGGCAAGAAGCCGCAGGTGTCGTATCCTGCCACAAAGAACAATTTCACTCTCATAAATCTTTAGGCCATGTTGCGGATAATTTTAATGCCCAGCCGGTGATAGAATCGCTGCCCGGAGACAGTGCCATTGGTCATGTACGCTATTCCACGGCTGGCGGCGCGGGCCTGCGTAATATCCAGCCTTTATTCGCCGATTTGGCCTCAGGGGGCTTTGCCGTGGCCCATAACGGCAATTTGACTAACGCCCTTACCCTTCGCCAATTGCTCGTGAGCAAGGGGGCTATTTTTCAATCCACCTCAGATTCCGAAGTCATCATGCATCTTGTGGCCACCAGCACCTATTTGGCCCTGAAAGACCGTTTCATTGATAGCTTGCGCCGGATCGAAGGGGCCTTTGCCATTGTCGCCCTGAGCAAAGACAGCCTGATTGGCGCCCGCGATCCCCTTGGGGTTCGGCCATTGGTATTGGGGAAATTATCTGACAGCAGTTATATTTTTGCATCAGAAACCTGCGCTTTGGACATCATCGGCGCGGAATTTATTCGTGATGTGGAACCGGGCGAAGTTGTCACCATCAATGGCAAGGGCATCAGTTCCGTGAAACCCTTTCCCCTACAAAAGCCACGGTCCTGCCTGTTTGAGCATGTTTATTTCTCAAGACCCGACAGCCTTACCAATGGCACAAGTGTCTATAAGGTCCGCAAGAATATCGGCAAAGAGCTGGCGAAAGAATCCAACATCAAAGCAGACTTGGTCGTTCCTGTGCCGGATTCCGGAACGCCGGCGGCCATTGGTTATGCCCAGGAAGCCAACATTCCTTTCGAACTTGGCATTATCCGCAACCATTATGTGGGCCGCACGTTCATCGAACCCTCAGATCAAATTCGCCATCTTGGGGTTAAGTTAAAACATAATGCCAACCGGGGCGAACTTGAAGGCAAGATAGTCGTCCTTGTTGATGACAGTATCGTGCGCGGCACCACATCCACCAAGATCGTTGACATGGTTCGGCAAGCAGGGGCCAAGGAAGTCCATTTACGTATTGCCAGCCCGCCAACGACAGACCCTTGTTATTACGGCGTCGATACACCGCGAAAAGACAAATTGCTGGCGTCCAATATGACCATAGAGGAAATGACCAAGTATATCGGGGCGGATAGTTTGAAGTTTATTTCCATAGACGGTCTTTACCGTGCGGTATGCAATAGGAATAGAGACAAGGGATCACCCCAGTTTTGTGATGCCTGTTTCACCGGCGAATATCCGACCTCACTCACGGATAATACTCAGGAAGATACCCCTGCGCAAATTTCTTTCCTTCAGGAAATACGTAAAAAAACCTGAGCAATATTCCAGTCAAAAAGGTTCACAAAAATGACAAAAAAGCTTGACGGTAAAGTTGCCCTAATCACAGGGGCCACGCGCGGCATTGGCGCAGGGATCGCCTTGGCCATGGCCCGCGAAGGCGCGCATATCATCATGGTTGGCCGCACCACGGGTGCCCTGGAAGAAATGGATGATGCCATCGGCGAAGCTGGCGGCACCGCCACTTTGGTGCCGATGGATCTCAGCGATCATGCCGCCATTGACAGGTTGGGCGGTCATGTGGCTGAAAAATGGGGCAAGCTTGATATTCTGATTGGTAATGCCGGCATCTTGGGCACGATCACCCCCCTCGGACATATCAAACCAAAAGACTGGGATCAGTTGATGGCGATCAATGTGACGGCTAATTACCGGCTTATCCGATCCTTTGATCCGCTTCTAAAGG
Source organism: Emcibacter sp. (assembly GCA_026982375.1). GTDB lineage: Bacteria > Pseudomonadota > Alphaproteobacteria > Sphingomonadales > Emcibacteraceae > Paremcibacter. Next base: position 3,616 of record JALSHF010000041.1, read on the forward strand.
CCGCAGATGCCGGAAGAGCCATTTTTGTAACCTCGAGCGTTGCAGAAAGCTGCCGGCCCTTTTGGGGCGGCTATGCCGTTACCAAAGCCGCGCTGAACTGCATGGTTAAAACCTATGCCAATGAAATTGTAAATACCACCAATATAAAGGCCAATATCATTGACCCCGGCCCCATCCGCACCGGCATGCGCGCCGCCGCCATGCCCGGTGAAGACCCGGATACATTGGACACCCCCCATGATATCGCCCCCCTGTTCGTAAAAATGTCCCTGCCCGAATTTCAGGAAACTGGCAAAATTATTTCATATATAGATTATAAAGCTGGTGCCTATGGGGACATGCTTTGAATATATAACATTATCCTTCCCGGCAGAAATGGCTATATTTAAAATGCGCGCCTGCTATTTTTCAAGCAGGAAAATCACTTTGGAATGGGGTTTGATATTGCTGTGGCGTAGGCTGGTTTCCTTAATATTTAAGGATTTTTCGGCAAAATATTCATGCCAGCCCTTCACACTTCGGAATGTAAAGGGAAGCGGCATGCCCCAAATACCTTTGCCCTCCATACCTTTAACAATTTTAATTGTCCCCACAGCCATATTGGAATAGAAATCATTCCAGATGGTAAACAGCCACTGCCACGGCGTGAAATAAGTATCCTCAAAAACAATGATACCCCGGCGGGAACAGCGTATGGCTTCTGAAAATATTTTATCCTGATGTTTCACATGATGAAGCATGAACGCCATGACAATCACATCAAAGCTGTCATTTTCAAAGGGTAGGGAATGGCCATCATACAGGTCTATTTGAATGTCCGAATTGGCGTAATTCACCACATCGACACCGCGGACATCTGCATTGAATTTTTTGGCAATAGCCTCGCCAAATTTACCGTTGCCGCAGCCCACATCCAAGACCCTGTCACCCGCCACGATAAAATCTCCTATAGCATCAAGCCGCCACGACCTCTCATTCTCAGCCGATAACATTTGCATTTTTGTGTATTTTTTCTTTGAGATACAAAGATTTATAAAAAAGAGCGGGATAGATAATATGGTATAAAAAATAGCTAAAGGTAAATATAAAATATTTCTGGCAATACTGATGTGCATCATTTCGTCCATGGTTTCTTACTGGCCGGCGCCATAATAACCATCCATTTTATGATTTCAAGCAGAACCATATAGTTCATCTGCCCGCTTTTCAAACGCCCCGATCATATGGCTGACAGCCTCGGTGAAAAAACCACCAATCATCCTTTCAAATATTTTATTTTTAAATTCAAAATCCACCAGAAAATCGACGTGGCAGCCGCCATCTTCATTTTCTGTAAATTGCCAGTGATTATAAAGATATTTTAAAGGGCCTTTGATATAATCGACCTCTATGCGATCATCCGTAAACGTCACATGGGAGGTGAAACGCTCGCGGAACATTTTAAAACCGATAATCAGGTCCGCATAAAGGCTGTCGTCGGTGCGTTTATAAACCCTGACCCCCAGGCACCAAGGCAGAAAATCAGCATAGCTGTCCACATCGGCGACCATTTTATACATCTGGTCTTTGCTATAGGGGAAATCTCTGGCCTCGGTAAATTTTGGCATCTATGCCTCATTAAGAGGGTTTAACCGCGCCATTTCCGCGATATCTATGGGCGCGTCCAGCTTGGCCTGACTTTTAAGCAGCTTTTCAGCACGCGCGGCTTTTAACTGGTCGAAATTCTCACCCGCATGAAAAGATGACCTTGTCAGGGGCGATGAAGCCACATGCAGGAAGCCTTTTGATTTGGCGCGGGCAGCATATTTATCGAACTGCTGCG
>JALSHF010000042.1 GCA_026982375.1 Emcibacter sp.
CCTCAAGCTCAGAATTACTAAAATATGAATGCTGTTTCTGCCTATAAAAATGCGCAACGGCGGAAGATATTACCGTCCCGGCCATAGATTCCGGCATTGATATTAATCATGCACAGATAATAGCCAACCCTTAAGAGCGATAGGCGGACAGGCGAATATCGCCTATGTTACAAACAGAGATTTAAATATTCTGCATCAGATCAATCCAGACCACAATGCAAGAAGCCCCGGATAATACAGACATTCTCATCCGGCTTGGCTCTGCCTTTCAAGGCTTGTTGCTCAAGAAATGCCTCTATCCTTAAACAGCTTACTTTTTACGTTGATATTTCGCCCGCATATAAGCGATAACATTCTTGATATCCTGTTCTGTAAGGTCCTCATTTCCGCCTAATTCCGGCATTGCCATATCTGAACCCGGGCTTTCATAGCCATTTATAATATGATCCAGTAATACAGCATCCGTCTTGGCAAGGGGACCTTTGGCCGATGTGAGGTCGGGGACGCCGGGGATTTCCCCTTTACCATTTTTACCATGACAGGCGACACAGGTTCCGCCATATACTTTGGCCCCCAGCTTCACATCATTTGCACTTACCTGCCCTGTTACCAGAGAGGAAGTCGCCAAAGCCAAACCAACCTTTATGATTGATGATAAAATATTTCTCATAGTAAACTCCCTATATCTCATTCTTTAACTTTTTCATTATTACTTGCCTGAAGGAAAGCAATAATATCCCTAATGACATTTCCCGGAATATTGGCCCGCACCCTCATATGAAGGGCGGACACTTCCCATTCCTCATCGGTGAGATCCTTGGGGGGTCTGATATTGTGGCAACTGCCGCAGCTCTGAGCCCAGGATTTTGCGCCGCGCACAATCTGCATGGGATCTTTTTTGACGCTTTCCGCCGCCTGAGCCGCCGTTCCCGCAAATACGGAGATTATCAGGGAGGCTATCATTATGTAGTTAGTGTTTTTCATCTTTCCATCCTTTCCGAGTTTTAGAAACCGTACGCCATCTGAACTTTATAGCGTGTTTCATCTGCTCTATTGACCAGAATATAATTGCGGCGTTCAATACCCGTTTTCACCACAATGCTCGACGACAGCCAGTAATTAATGCCGATATTCCATCTTTTTTCAGCCGACAGTTGAAGCTCGTCGCCAACATTGGTCCGGAACTCGCCGTATCTTATCACCGGTTCGAGCTTGCCCAATGCCGGATTGTCCAGCATACCAGACAGACGGTAGGCCATCTGGGCATACCAGGCCTCCCAGTTGACTTCTTCAAATCCGCCGGCAACCGTTCCCCCTGAGGGAGAATTCTTGGCGTTAAGATATTCAGCCCGTATATCCCAGCTCCCCTTTGTATAGGCCATATCCGCGCCCCAGAGCCTGTAATCGCCTTTTCTAGCCAGTGCCATATCGCCGTCTGGCAACAGTCCTGCCTTACTGTTAACCCCAGAATCCAGATAGGAAAACCCCAGTTCCAGAGAAGATTTGTGAACCAATGCCAACCGGCCGCCAAGGGCCTTGCTGCTGTCATTATCCGCGCCAATCCCTTCCAGTTCCAGCTCATCATCATCATGGCCAAAGCGGGGGCCGTTTCCGGCAGACAGGGAATAGCGGAAAGTAACCTCATCGGTGAGCGTAACGCCGCCGCGCAACATGACCCCCACTTCGTTGGCCGGCTGGACGCCGCCATGGCCAAATCCGGTAGGCGCGTTCATGGATCGATTGATCCAACTGGGATGCAGGCGCTCCTGAAACTGTCCGATCGGGCTGAGATATTTGCCGACAACCAAGGTGATATTATCATGCAGCATGAAATCTAGCTGGGAAAATTCCACATCAATGGTGGTCTCGCCGGCTTCGTTGGTTACAATTTGCAGCTCGCCTTCGAAAAGCAGCCAGTCTTCATATTGGAAATGAAACATAGGGTTGAATTTTCCGGCCACAAAGCTGTCATTATTATCCCCCGAGATGGCCTCAAAACCCACATCGGCATATCCGGCCAGATGCCATTTCCCCCGCGGCTTGGATTCTCTGACCGACAAGGACTTGCGAAGGGACTTTATGGATTTGATCTCACTGACAAGCGTTTCTTCCTTTGCCAGAACCTTCTCTTCCTTTTGTAAAAGATTTTTCTTTAGTTCCTGAAGCTCCTGCTTTAATGATTCCAGCCCGGAAATTCTCTGCTCAAGCTCAATGATTTTATTCTTGAAATCAACCGCCGTTTCTTGCGATTGTGCTGCCCCCCCGCTCATCAACAACATACTTGTGAACAAGGGTGCATAAAGAATTTTCTTCTTCAATTTTCCATACATTTTCTTTTCCTAATTTGTGTCGAGAAACCAATATAAAGCCTGCTTTAACTTTGAAACCGTCTCTATGAATAATATATTTGCAAAACGGGAAAACTAACATGATACAAGTCAATTTTTTACAACAAAAATCAATCTAACTATTTGATATACATACGATATCTAGAAAAAAAGAATAGAACCGCCGCCTAATTTTAGGTGCAATTTAAAGAGGTAATTTCTAAGGAGATGACGCTTCAATCAGCCCTCATCCTTAATTTTTAAATAATGTCGTTACCAACTGTTTTTACTTCTGACTTTATCCTATTCCCAATGTTAATGGACAGACCCAAGACATCACCGAAACGTCCCGTTCAATTCTAATACGCATGGAAATGCCTCGCCCCTCACAAAAATATAAAATTCTCTCAGGAAGATGCTTAAAGGCCGATTTATTTTAGAGCCGTCTGTGCCTAAATATCACGACCTTTTGGTCAATGAGCATGATGTCCCATGCCTTTGGCATCTTTTAACATTTCCTGATAATCTTCCGCATCCAGATCGGGAAGCACCTGCATAAAGGCGATAACAGGCCAGATGTCATCATCACCATGTGTCACCCCCCATGCCGGCATGCCGGTCATGCGGATACCATTCTTTGTGACCCAGAATAATTTTTCCGGCGTGACCTCAAGCGCACTCTCAGCAAGGTCAGGTGCCGGAGGATTTAGCCCAAGCGCCAAAGACGATGGCTGGCGTCCCGGCGCGGTATGGCACTCGGCACACATGGAGTTGAAATCATTTATGCCCGCCAGTTGAAGCTTTTCGTCGTCAAGGTCAGGCATTTCGATGCCTTTTGAACGCACCTCTATGGATCGGATTCTTGTCTGGGTCAAAAGCCAGTTTGTGACCGGGTCATGGGTGGCGGTGGCGGCGACATTGAATATGCCGGAATAAACAAATGCCAGCGGTGCGATAATCAGAACGGGAATGCTCACGAGAATGATTTTGGATAATTTCATGATAGCCTCACAGATATTGAAATGGCCTGCCCTTTCTTCAGGACAGACCCATAAAAATTAATGATGATTCTTTGCTGGTTTGCTTTTTTCAGCCTTGGCACGCGCCGTATGAATATGGCGGATTTTCCATTCTTTATTGGATCGCATCAGTATAATGGTCGCCTTGCCTTTGATGTCCAGCCGATCTTTTCCACCGCCGGATTTATTGCTTTTAAGGGTAGCCTTCAGGGTATAATCGGTGATGGCATAGGCCATCTTTCCTTTCACATATGGACGGATATTGGTCAACTCATAAGCCATATCATTGAACATGGGTAATTCAGATGCCAGATGTTTGCGATAGCTGTCCCACCCCAGATCTTCAAATGTCCCTTCCAGACTGCTGAAGCCAGCCCCCGTCACCACATATTTTTCAATTTCGGATAGCTTTCCGGATTGTACGGCGGCGGCATAATTTTCCAACAGCTTCACAACCCGTTTTCCCTGCGCACTAAGCTTATGTGGCATTTCTTTTTTACTATGATCTTCCCCTTCATGAGAAAAGGCGACACCCACATGGCCTAATATAAGCCCGGCAACGGCAAAAACCGCAATGATATATTTTGATAAAGACATTTATTCTTCCTATGAAATTTTTAAATAATATACTCAGTCTGTATAATACGTTTAAAATTAAGGCACCCCTGAAAAATAAAGACAATTTGATAGCGGGCATTGATTCCTATACGAAGATAATGTAATTCCCCCCGCAGACGGATCCGCTTATGATAAAAGGGAGGTTATTTCGGTTAATTTTTTTCGCGCACGGTAAATTCTGGTCTCTACGGTTTTTTGCGAAACACTTAATATTCCGGCGCATTCTTCCTGAGACATATCTTCCAATACGCACATAATGAGGGGCGCTTTAAGTTTTTCCGGCAGATTCGCTACCGCATTGGCAACCACTTCCAGTGCTTTTCTTCCCGCGTAAATATGCTCCGGATCTGCCCCCGGATCCGCTATATTTTCTAAAAAATTCAGGCCATCACCGGTTTTTTTCAATGAAGAAAAAGGCAAGGCTTGCGCCAAGGCTCTTTTTCGTCCCCAGTCCCGGCATTTATTTAAAGCGACCTGAAAAGCCCAAGTGGAAAATTTCCTCTTTGGGTCATACAGATGAATTTTTTGATATATATTGATAAAGCTTTCCTGCAAGAGGTCGTAGGCTTCTTCCCGGTCTGCAACATAACGGCAAATGAACGCATGAAGCCTCCCCTTATAGCGCGACATCAATTCATTAAAGGCGTCACGATTGCCGTCCTTCAAACAAAGGGCAAGACATTCATCACTTGCCGTTTTGTCAAAGTCCATGCATTGCTTCCGCCACATAATTATCCAGGATTCGGGCCTGATTTTCATCAAGCAATTCCCTCATATCAAAAAAATGAATGAGGGTTGCTTCCTGAAGAAGGCCCATGGCAACATGCACTTTCTCAACCGCTTCTTTAACTGCCGGCGTATAGGCTTTTTCTCTTTTCATAATGTCACCAAGCGCGATATTGGCATGATGGATCTGACCTTCATACAGGGCTTTCTGTTCAGAGAATTTTTCTTCGATCGGGATCAGTTTATTCAGCTGATCCGGCGTAAGATTCAATGTTTCATGAAGATGTTGATGGGAATTCTCCACCATTTTGATGTTTTTATTTGAGAAATACTCGCCTATGAAAAAACCACAGATAATGAACAAAGACAAAAATAATAAGAAAAAGATAATCCGCATGTTTATATTCATACTTCAGGAACCAATAATGATGAGGGTAATTTTGAGCTTGTCGCACTAAAGACGCTGAGTCCAAGGGCATCATGGTCAGTAATGAGAAGTTCATTCTGCACCTGCGTCCCCATAAACATACCAATCGCCAGTGTCATGGCAAAGGCACTGGCACTCACAGAGGCCGGCATGCCAAACCATTTCTCTAAATAGTTTTTAAATTCAACCCGGCCAGAATGGGGCTTGGATGGCGATTGGCTCCTGGACAATCGTTTGAAAACATCATCCTCCAGATTCTCCAGATCATTCTGAAAACTCACCTTTGAATAATCTGTCAAATATTGGTCGATTTTATCATTCATCTTCATCTTTCCTGTTGTCTGCAAAACCCAAAGCAGCCCTCGCTTATTTTTACTTTATGCCAAGCGGAGAAAGTTATCAAGCACCGTTCCCGATAGCTGTTGCTATCTTGAATTTATGCGTTAATGATCATGCCCATCATCAGCTTTAGGGCTCTCACGGCTGTGGCTATGACCTTCGCCCTTTATATTAAAAATATTAAAAAAATACGTTTTCCCTACTTAATAGTACGTTAAATACGCCCTCCCCCCTCAAAAAAATATTCCAAATTTTGAGGGATATCTTATTCCTGTCCGTATAAGATGTCAGGAAAGTCATAAAGACGGGGTCAGTCAATATTCATCTGGCCATTTTTTTCTCTTTGGTTGCCTTTTCGAGCCTATAGTTTTGTCGGAATCAAAAAATACGCTTGAATTTTGATATTTTGTCTGCAATATAATTAAAGAAATATAAAGATTGGTCATACTTAAATTGATACTCATTAAACGCAAGATTCTGACGGTTATGTTAATGCTTATGGTCTTTATTGGTCAGGCAACGGCTGCCAGCAATGATTCATGCCAAATGAGTGCGATAGATCAAAATAACCATCTCGCGATGGCTGATATGGTCAATCCTGTTAATCTGCCTGATTCTGAAACAGGTCAGACAATGAATGATTGCTGCAATCATGACTGTAACTGCCCCCTTGGGGATTGTTCTTCTGTTGCGTTAATTTCATCCCCCCATCATGGTAGGGAAATGATAGCATTTAAGAAAAACAGCCCTCATCCATTCCTGCTTGCAAGGCAGTTCCCTGCGGCTCTTTATCGCCCCCCCATTTCCCGGTAACGCAGGGTAAATCCGTCTAAAATCCTATGATTTTGTTATATATCCCCATATATCCATTGACCTGACGGCAATGCCTGCCCCCTATTCCACACTGCTGCTTTAAACGCCGCATGGTGATTTCCTAACCTTATTATTGATCAACTGCCCCAAGAGGAGCCCAAAAATGTTTTTTACTCTAACCATAGGGAAACGACTGCTAGTTGTATTTATAGCTCTGTTTCTGACCGCCTGTTCTGAAGAAAACACTGAAATTGAATTGGCTCAAAATACTATTCAGGAATCCGGCCAGAAATCCGGCTATCCTGTTCTGGAGGTATATAAAAGCTCAACATGCCACTGCTGCGGCAAATGGATGGAACATCTGGAAGAGCACGGATTCCAAACGACAGGCCAGAATATAAATCATTTATCAGCCCTGAAATCCGAGAAAAATATTCAACCCCAATATCAGTCCTGCCACACAGCAGTTTCCAAAGAAGGTTATGTTTTTGAAGGTCATATTCCGGCAAAATACATTCAGCAGTTCCTGCAGGAAAAACCAGATGGCGCGATTGGTCTGGCCGTTCCTGCCATGCCCCTTGGCAGCCCTGGAATGGAAATGGGCGATGACTTTGACCCCTATGACATATTACTTCTGAAAGCGGATGGCTCTGCGGAAGTTTATGCCCGTATAAATACCCGGGAGGAACAATATCAATGAGTATATATATGAAACCCTTAATAGCTGCATTCCCCATGCGCCTGTTATTGGGGCTGGTTATTCTGCCGATGACTATTCTATCTGTACAGGCTGACGAACCACCTCAAAAAGCCTCAAAAATTATAGATATGACAATGGCCATCAAAGCGGCCAAATTAAAAGACCCGTGGCTGGTGGGGAATAAACATTCTCAGGATTCTGTTGAATCTTTAAGTATTGCCGCAGGGTCACTGCCGGATCCTTTTATATCACTCGGTATAAATAATCTGGCTGCTGATAGTCTTAATTTTGGTCAGGAACCCATGACCAATGCCAGGATTGGCATATCGCAAATGTTTCCCGCCGGTGACAGCCTGTCCATAAAACAAAGGCAACTTGAACTCAAGGCGGGCCAGTTTCCCTTCCAGCGGGAAGACCGCAGGGCAAAAATCACCGTCACCGTGGGAAGCCTGTGGCTTAATGTCTATAACGCACAGGAAAGCATTAGAATAATTGAGAAAAACATCCCCTTGTTTGAACAATTGGTTGATATTGCCCAGTCCAGCTATTCAACAGCCATAGGCAAAAGCCGTCAGCAGGATGTCATACGCGCCCAGCTGGAACTGACGCGGCTGGATGACCATCTTGCCATCCTGCATCAAAGACGGGAAATGTTTCAGGAACAGCTTTCAGAATGGCTGAATGGTTATTTTCTGGATAAATACCTGAAAAATCAAAAACGCGAAGATCAGGAAAGCGGAAGTCAAAATATCCCGTCGGCTTTCCTGTTAACCCGCAAGCTGCCAGACATCGCACTGCTAAATGCGCAGCTCTATACTTCAGCAGCCCCGATCGAGCAAGGATTGCTCTTCAGCAAAATATCCGGGCATCCCGCTCTGCGGGCCATTGAACAAAAAATCAAAACCAGTCAGGCGGGTATTGATCTTGCCAAACAGAAATATAAGCCGGCATGGGGCATTAATGCCGGATATGGCTATCGTTCCAGCGACAGGCTGGGCATTGGCCGGTCTGACCTTTTTTCAGTTGGAGTGACTTTTAGCGTCCCTCTGTTCACCGCCAATCGTCAGGACAAGCAAGTTCTATCGGCCCTGTCAAAGACATCGGCGGTAAAGACCGAAAAATGGCAATTTCTCAGAAAAATGATGGCATCATTTGAAACAGCAAAGGCCCAATTACTGCGGTTAAATGAACGCCAGAAAATCTTCCAGTCCCGCCTGCTGCCGCAAATGTCTGAACAGGCGGAAGCGTCCCTGACGGCCTATACCAATGACGACGGTGATTTCGCCGAAGTCATGCGGGCCCGTATCGCAGAAATGAATGCTGAAGTGAATGCTTTAAACATTGATGTGGAACGACAGAAAACCATTCTTCAACTGAATTATATATTTATGGCAAATGCTGATGACATCATTGCAAAAGATCATCGCGCAAAAGATCATCACGCAGGAGATTTAAAATGACAATAACCCTAAAAAAAACCGGCCCGTTACTCATCAGCGCATTATTGGGAGCGGCCCTTACCGTAACGGCCTACAGCCTGTTTACCGAAGACGAAAAAACACCAGCAGCAAAAAGCAGCGAAAGGACACCCCTATACTGGGTTGCGCCCATGGACCCAAACTATACGCGGGACAAACCGGGAAAATCCCCCATGGGAATGGATCTTATTCCGGTTTATGATGATGGTGCCTCTGGTTCTGATACCGGGCCGGGCACCATAAAAATATCTCCCGAAGTCATCAACAACTTAGGTGTCCGAACCGCATTGGTCGCGCGCAAAGCCCTGCATACAGAAATTAAAACGGTTGGTTATGTGAAATATGACGAAGACCAGCTCGTTCATATTCACCCCAGAGTGGAAGGCTGGATCGAAAAACTTTATGTCAAGGCGGCGGGTGATCCGGTTAAAAAGGATCAGCCATTATATGAAATTTACTCCCCCGCACTCGTCAATGCGCAGGAAGAACTGGTCATTGCCCTTGGCCGTAATAATGCCCGATTAATACAGGCTGCAGAAGACAGACTGAAAGCCCTTCGGCTGCCTCTGAACACGATCAAACATTTAAAGAAAACCAAAAAAGTAACGCAAACCATTACCATCTATGCCCCAAAAGACGGTGTGGTTGATAACCTCAACATTCGGGAAGGATATTATGTCAAACCCGGTACAACCCTGATGTCAATCGGCACACTTGATCAGGTATGGGTCGAAGCCGAAGTCTTTGAAAGACAGGCGTTTCAGGTCTCTGTAGGTCTGCCGGTTACGATGTCTCTGGATTATCTTCCCGGAAAGACATGGGCGGGAAAAGTTGACTATATATACCCCGCACTGAATGCCAAAACACGGACGCTCAAAGTCCGGCTGCGCTTCGATAATGAAAATGATGAATTAAAACCCAATATGTTTGCCCAGGTTGTTATCCATGCCGAAAGTAGCGTTGACAGTCTGCTCATCCCCAAAGAGGCCGTCATTCGGTCCGGCAGTTTTGATCGTGTGGTTCTGGCCTTAGGCGAAGGCCGTTTCAAGTCCGTTAAAGTCAAAATCGGACGTTTTGATGTACAATCAGCGGAAATTCTATCCGGGCTGGAAGCCGGTGAAAAAATTGTGGTTTCAGCCCAGTTCCTGCTTGATTCTGAATCCAGCAAAACCTCCGACTTCAAGAGAATGAACGCCAAAAGTGATGAAGAAATATCTCAGACTCCGGCTCAGGCTCAGGCTCCGGTTTGGGTTGAGGCAACAATTAATAGCCTGATGGCAGGTCACCGGATGATAAATGTTTCCCATGAGGCCATTGAAGAATGGCAATGGCCCAAAATGACGATGGATTTTATAGTCGCAGAACAGGTGGCCTTTTCAGACCTTAAAGCGGGTATGACACTGCATATCGAAATTACAAAGGATAAAGATGGTCAATATCTGGTATCCAATGTCCATATTCCCGGCGGCCCCGCCCCAGATCAAAAAGAAGATCAAAAAGAAGATCAAGAAATGGATCATGAGAATATGGATCACAGCGAACATAACCAGCATGATGAACATGGGGGAATAAAAAATGATTGAATCAATTATTCGCTGGTCGATCGGCAACCGCTTTTTCGTTTTGCTGGCGACCTTCATTATCGTCGGTGTCGGATTGGTGTCGCTGAAAAACACACCAATTGATGCTCTGCCCGACCTGTCCGATGTTCAGGTGATTATTAAAACCACTTTCCCCGGGCAAGCCCCGCAAGTGGTAGAGGATCAGGTTACCTACCCCCTGACAACCGCCATGCTGTCTGTCCCCGGGGCTGTTACCGTACGCGGCTATTCATTCTTCGGTGACAGTTATGTTTATGTCATATTCGATGATGATACGGATCTTTACTGGGCGCGATCACGCGTGCTGGAATATCTCAGTCAGGTCGCGCCGTCTCTGCCCGCAAGCGCCAGACCGCAATTGGGGCCGGATGCCACGGGGGTCGGCTGGGTATATCTCTACGCGCTTGTCGACAGAACCGGAAAACATGATATCAGCCAACTGCGCAGCCTGCAGGACTGGTTTTTAAAATATGAATTGCAAACCGTCCCCGGCGTATCGGAAGTCAGCGCTCTTGGCGGTATGGTCAAACAATATCAGGTAAAGGTCGACCCCGACAAGCTGCGGGCCTTTGATATTCCGCTATCTCATATTCAGATGGCCATCAGGCGAGGCAATCAGGAAATTGGCGCCTCTGTTGTTGAAATGGCCGAAGCCGAATATATGGTTCGCGCCACGGGCTATCTGCAAAGCGAGGAGGATTTAAGGAATATTCCTTTGGGGGTGAACGAGAATGGCACCCCCCTGCTGCTGAAAGATGTCGCCGAGATTGGGGTTGGCCCGCAAATGCGGCGCGGCATTGCCGAACTTAATGGCGAAGGCGAGGTTGTCGGCGGCATTATTGTGATGCGCTTTGGCGAAAATGCACAAAATGTCATCGAAGGCGTCAAAGCCAAGATGGAACAATTGAAAAAAGGATTACCCGAAGGCGTTGAGGTCGTCACCGTTTATGACCGAAGCAAGCTGATTGAGAAAGCGGTTAAAAACCTCTGGATTAAACTACTTGAAGAATTTGGTATTGTGGCGTTGGTTTGTATGGTCTTTCTTTTCCATGTGCGCTCTTCTCTCGTGGCCATCATCAGCTTGCCCGTTGGCATTCTGGCCGCTTTCATTGTCATGCATTACCAGGGGCTTAATGCCAATATCATGTCCCTTGGCGGCATTGCCATTGCCATTGGTGCCATGATTGACGGGGCGATTGTCATGATTGAAAATATGCATAAGCATATGGAACGAACGCCGATAACCAAAGAGAACCGTTGGAAAATTGTGGCGGATTCTGCGGTCGAGGTTGGCCCGGCTTTATTTTTCAGCCTGCTGATCATTACCGTCAGTTTTGTTCCGGTCTTTACGCTGGAAGCACAGGAAGGCCGCATGTTCTCGCCGCTGGCATTTACCAAAACCTATGCCATGGCGGCCTCGGCGGCATTGGCCATCACGCTTGTGCCGGTCTTGATGGGATATTTTATTCGCGGAAAAATCCTCCCCGAACAGAAAAATCCCGTCAACCGGATATTAACCGCGGCCTATATGCCGGTTCTGAAACGGGTCTTGCGTTTTCCTAAAATGACCCTTCTTGGCGCATTGGTCATCCTCGCCATCGGGGCATGGCCTCTCGATAAAATCGGCAGTGAATTTATCCCGCCGCTGGATGAAGGGGATCTCATGTATATGCCCACAACCTACCCCGGAATCTCCATTGGCAAGGCCCGGGAACTGCTTCAGCAGACCGATAAGCTGATCTATACCGTGCCCGAAGTCTTGACCGTATTTGGCAAGGTGGGACGGGCGGAAACCGCGACAGACCCCGCGCCTCTGACCATGATTGAAACCTTTGTTCAACTTAAACCACGGGACCAATGGCGCGAGGGGGTAACGATGGAGAGCCTCAAAAAAGAACTGGATAGTCTGGTCAAATTCCCCGGGGTTACCAACGCCTGGGTTATGCCCATCAAAACCCGTATAGACATGCTGGCGACTGGCATCAAAACCCCGGTCGGCATTAAAATTGCCGGGCCGGAATTGTCAGAAATTCAGCAGATAGGCAAACAGCTGGAGGTTATTCTCAAAGATGTCCCCGGCACTGCATCGGTTTATTCCGAACGTGTTGCCGGCGGGCGTTATATCAAAGTGGACATAAACCGGGAAAAAGCCGCCAGATATGGCCTTAATATAGCCGATATCCAGCAAGTGGTCGCCACCGCCATTGGCGGCATGAATGTGACGCAAACTGTCGAAGGGCTGGAACGCTATCCTGTGAACATCCGCTATCCACAGGATTACCGCAATTCGCCGGAACAATTATCCCTCCTGCCCATCGTCACCCCTGCGGGCATGCGTATCTCACTGGCCGATGTGGCGACTATTCTGATTGAAGACGGCCCACCGGCCATCAAGAGTGAGAATGCCCGCCTGAATGGCTGGTCTTTCATTGATATTGAAGGCATTGATGTGGGAACCTATGTCGAGGCGGCCCAAAAAATTGTCGATGACAAACTAATATTACCGGCAGGCTATTCCATTCAATGGTCAGGACAATATGAATATATGCTCCGGGCCAAGGAAAAGCTGACCTATGTCGTGCCGGTTACTCTGGGGATCATCATCATCCTGCTGTTTATCAATTTCCGAAACTTCGTCGAGGTTGCCATCATCATGGGGACCTTGCCGCTGGCGATGGTGGGCAGTATCTGGTTGATGTATCTTGAAGGGTTCAATTTTTCCATCGCGGTCGGGGTTGGCTTTATCGCGCTCGCCGGTGTGGCGGTTGAGATTGGGGTCATTATGCTGGTCTATCTTAATCAGGCTTATCGCGCCATGCTCGAGGATTGTGACAAGAATGGTGAACGCCCCAATCAGGAGGGGCTGATCCATGCCGTTCTGCATGGTGCTGTGATGCGCGTGCGTCCTGTCATGATGACGGCGGCCGCAATCATTGCGGGCCTGCTGCCCATTTTATATGGCACAGGAACCGGTTCAGAAGTTATGAGCCGCATTGCCGCCCCCATGGTCGGCGGCATGGTCAGCGCGGTTCTTCTTACCCTGCTTGTCGTGCCGGCGTTATATTATCTCTGGCGCAGACGGGGGCTGTCTTCTTTTGAATAATTAAACTTGTGCAGGCCCTCATTAGAGGGCCTGCACCCATTATATCAACGGATATCCGCCAATTTTCCTTTGGAAAACCAGGGAAATAATGCCGGCAGAACAAAGAGGGTCAGGAAGGTAGAGGTGACCAGCCCGCCAACAATTACCGTCGCCAATGGCAATTGGATTTCCGCCCCCACCCCATCAGACATGATCATCGGAATCAACCCAAGCGCTGTGGAGGCTGCGGTCATCAATACAGGCCGCAGGCGAGACACCGCCCCTTCAAACACGGCCTTGGCCACCGTTTCCTTGCCAAATTCCAGGCGAAGGTTAATGGCCTCCACCATCACCATTCCATTCAATACCGCCACCCCGAACAGGGTGATAAAACCGATGGAACTTGGCACCGATAAATATTGCCCGGACAAATACAGGGCAAAAACCCCGCCAATCATCGCGAGCGGCAGATTGACAAGAATTAACGCCGCCTGCCCTACAGAATGAAAGGCAAAATACAGGAACAACGCAATCAAGCCGATGGAAAGCGGCACAACGATCATCAGACGTTTCTGGGCGCGTTGCTGATTTTCAAACTGGCCGCCAATATCCACGGAATAGCCGGTCGGTAAATCAACTTTTTCCGCAATCGCCTTGCGAATATCCGCCACCACACTGCCCATATCGCGGCCCTGTATATTGGCCTGTATCACAATGCGGCGCTGAACGTCATCCCGCCTCACCTGCGGCGGCCCGGATTCAATGGTGATTTCCGCCACATCCCCCATACGAACCCACGCCCCGCTCGGAGACTGGAGAATAAGGTCGGCAATCGCCTGCGGGTCAAGGCGAAATTCACGGGCAAGGCGAACATATATATCATAGCGTTCATTGCCATTGATAATCTGACCGGCGGCGCGTCCCCCCAGACCATCACGCACCACTTCCATCACATCCCCAACCGCAAGGCCGTAACGGGACAATTGCCGGCGATTGGGCCTGACCACCAGCTGGGATTCACCGGCAATCTGTTCCATGGCCACATCGCGGGTTCCCTCAATGGCTTGAACCACCTCCTGAATCGCCTTGCCTTTTTCGGCCAGAATATTCAGATCCGGGCCAAATAATTTAATGGCGAGCTGCGCTTTAACACCAGACAGCAATTCATCAACTCTGGTGGCGATAGGCTGTGAAAAATTAAGCAGAAGGCCGGGAAATTGTTCCAGTTTCTCTTCCATCAAACCCTGTAACTCCTGCCGGTTATCCGCGCTTGTCCAATATTCCGGCAATTTCAGGCCAATATAGATTTCTATATTGCTCACCGGTTCCGGATCACCGCCGATTTCCGCCCGTCCAATACGGCTTGAAGCATAGGTCACTTCCGGAAATTCCATCAGCAAGGCTTCCAGTTTCGGCGCCACGGCAAGGGCCGTCTCCAGACTGGCCGACGGGGCCAGAGTGGCCCGCAGATTAATCGTGCCTTCTTCCAGCTCGGGGACAAATTCCGTCCCAAGACGCGGCACCAAAGCCAGCGTTATCAGAAGCAATATACCGGCCCCGCCCAAGACCACCGCCTTACGCTTCATGGCCTTTGCCAGAACGGAACGATAGTATTTTTCCAGAACCGTCACAATGGGACTGGGCCGGGCCTTGATGCCGCGCTGAAAGAAATAGCTCGCCAGTGCCGGCACCACAATCAACGACACAAGCAATGAGGCGGCCATGGCAATGATGATGCTCACCGCCATCGGCTGAAACAGCTTGCCTTCCACGCCTTCAAGGCTAAACAGGGGCGCAAAAACCACCATGATAATGGTCACCGCAAAAAATACCGGCTTGGCAACCTCGCGGGAGGCTTCCTGAATACGCAGCCCCACAGATGTATCATGGGCCACATCATGGGGGTCGTCATCATCAAGGGGCAGATTTTTGGCATGTTCCGCATCATGCTGGCGATCCGGATGGCTCAGATGTTTAAAGATATTCTCCATCATCACAACAGACCCGTCCACCATCATGCCGATGGCCACCGCAAGACCGCCTAGGGACATCAGATTGGCCGACAGACCATAATAAGACATCACCATCAATGCCATGCCCACAGACAGGGGAATGGAAATCAAGACCAGCAGGACAGCCCGCACATTAAGCAGGAACAGCATCAATATAATCACAATGAAAACAAAGGCCAGTATCAAGGCATTGGACACGGTTTCAACGGCCTTTTCAATCAGGTCCGCCTGATCATAGACGGGCTCGAAAGTCACCCCCTTGGGCAGGGCCTGCTGTATCAGGGGAATTCGATCATTAATACCGTCAATGGTCACTTTCGTGTTGGCCCCCATGCGTTTCAGAATGATGCCTGACACCACCTCACCCAAAAATTTCGCGTCGCCATTTTCCGTCCGTCGGGTAATGGTCACGGCCCCCTGACGGATTTCACTGCCAAGTTCAACGCTGGCCACATCGGACACCCGAACCACGGTACCTTCAACCGTCTTTAACGGAATCTGTTCCAGCTCTTTTAAACCCTGTTCATCATGGCTGAGCCAACCCACCCCCCGGATCACCAGCTGTTCCTGACCCCTATTCATATACCAGCCACCGGCATTGGCGTTGTTATTCTCCAATGCTGTGACCACATCCTCCTGATTTAAACCATAAGCCAGCAGACGTGTCGGATTCACATTGACCTGATACTGGCGGACATGACCACCAAAAGACAGAACATCCGTGATCCCGTCAACCGGCATCAGCAACAGTTTGACCACCCAGTCATTGAGGCTGCGCAGCGCCATGGTGTCATAGCCCGCCCCCTCTTCGGCAATAAGCAGATATTGATATATCTGCCCAAGGCCAGATGTATTGGGGCCAATTTCCGGCGTACCAACCCCGTCCGGGATCAGTTCTTTCGCCGATTGCAGCCGCTCAAAAACCAGCTGGCGGGCAAAATAAATGTCGGTGCCCTCCTTGAAAACCACCGTAATACCGGACAGGCCGGTTTTGGAAATAGACCGCACCTCCTGTACGTCCGGCAAGGCATACATGACAGCCTCGATCGGGAATGTAATAAGCTGTTCCACCTCCTCGGACGCAAGGCCCGGCGCTTCGGTATTGATGGCCACCTGTATGTTGGTCACATCGGGAAACGCATCCAGATTAAGACGCGGAATAAAAAAAACAGACGCCGCAATAAACGTCAGCAATCCAATCACCACCAGCAGACGGTTGGTGACGGACCAGTCGATCACTCGATTTAGCATGATATTATCCTTAGCCTTAAATTAATGGTTATGCGCGTCAAAACCGCCTTTGGCGATCTGGGATGAGACGAAAAAGGCCCCTTCAACAACAACTTTTGTGCCCTCTTCAATGCCGGTGATCTCGCGCCATTTGCCTAACGATCTGCCAAGATCAACCTCATGGGCCGAAAATTTTCCGTCATCGCCCTCTATAAACACTGTCCAGTCTCCGTCCGCGCCACGCATAAGGGCCGCTTCGGGTACCGCCAGTACGGGTTCCTCGGTCTTGAAGGAAAAATACACATCGGCGAACATGCCGGGATGCAGCCTGTGACCAATATTGTCCACAAGCAGCCGCACCACGCGGGTGCGGGTTTTCTGGTCAATGATGTGGGCTTCCTGCGTAACGATTGCGGGAAATACATCGCCGCCCACCTTCACGTCTGCCTTGCTTCCCGAAGGCAGATAAATTTGCAAAGTGGGTGCCAGACGGGCCTCTACCCATAATTCTTTCTCATCCGCCAGTTCCATGAGCGCATCCCCGGATTGCATCCGCTGTCCCTGCTGAAAATCATCGGTCAATACCGCGCCGCCTCTTTCCGCAAACAGGGTATATTCCCCCAGATTTTTTTTCCCCCCAAGCGGCCCCCCGATGGATTTTTCAGACAAGCCAAAGGCCCGCAACCTGCCGTGAGCCGCTTCGAAAGAGCTTTGGGCCGCAATATATCGCCTGTCCCCCACTGCGGAGCGGCCCATTTTCTGAACCCGTATCCATTCGGCCTGTGTCACGCTGTAATTTGCCTGTGCATCCGCGACAGTTTCGCTGAACAAGGTCACCAGCGGCTGGCCCTTTTCCACATGGTCTCCCAGCGCCACATGACGGCGCAATACCACAGAATCCACCCGCGGCGAGACCTGATAACTGGTATAGCCATTGGATTTGACCTCTGCGGGTGCATATAATTGATAGTTCATGCTTCGCCTCTCAAGTCGAACCACTTTAATGCCGGCCAAATTCATTTGCACCGATGACAGCCCGACGCCTTCGGATTCTTGCCCGTCGTCATGGCCTTTTTTCTCACTATCTTGAGCTTTTTCATTATGCTCATGCTCATGCTCAGGCTCCTGCGCTGATGTGGCAGATATGGCAATGCCACTTATGAGGCCAAAAATCAGGCCGAAATTCAGGCCAAAATTCAATATATTTTTTAAAATTTGTTTCATAATATTCATCCAATAATTCTTTTAATGCTTCGCTTTCATCAAGGCATTTTCCATTTGCCCTGTCTGCAAAAGCCATTCAATACGGGCGATCTGAAACTGGGTATTCAGCTCAATCCCCGCGATCAGTCCTTCGGTACGCTGTTGCAGGCTAAGTAGATATTCCGTCATGCTCATATCGCCGCTGCGCCATTGCTTTTCCAGCAGGTCACCACTGCTCTGCGCCCGGCCATCCATAAGGGTTTTCCACCGCAGATAGCGTTTTTCATATTCTTTCAGCGTTGCGCTGCTGGCGCGAATTGCCGCCTGTTGCCGGCGCTGCACCGCCCGATAATTGGCTTCTGCGGCAAAAGATTCACGGCTGGCGGCACGGGCCTCGGCTCTGAAATTATTGCGTATGTTCAGGGGAATGGACAGGGTAACGCCGACCACGGTGCTCCCGCTGCTTTTCCCTGCGTTCATGCCAACCGTTGGTTCGGCCTTGCCTCTCAGGCGGGCAAGATCAGCCATTTTTTTGGTTACTTCCCAATCGGCGCGGGCGGCGGTCACGGCGGGATGCTGTTCTACCCACTGCTCTATATTTTCCGCCCTGCTGACAGCCCAAAGACTTTCAGGAATATTTTGGCGTGCCGCGGCCCAACCGGGCAATAATTCCTGAAGGCGCGCCGCCGCCTGCTGATAACGGGCTTGAGCCTGCGCCGCATCATTCAGTTTTTGAGACAAACCCAGAAAAGCCAGTTCCACCTCCACCTGTCCCAGATCACCGGAATGCTGACGCCCTTTAACCAGCGTAAATAATGTCCCGAGCTGTTCCTCTTGCGTGCGGGCAAGATCCGCCTGTTCGCGCGCGGCATTCCAGTCAACCACAGCCTTCAGAGCGTCGGCTGATTTCTGTTGCACAGCCAATTCAAAAGCGCGGCGGGCCGCCTTTCGGCCATAGGTGGCTTGCGCCCGTTGTTGGTCACGCCGGCCCCACCAGTCAAGAGTCTGGCTGAGGCCAAGGCGGAAGTTATTATCGGCTCCCTCACGCTCATATTCCGTTTGAAGTTCCGGGTTATAGAGCGGTTGGTCAAGACTGTCTGCCGTGGCCAGATCAGCATACATCCGCTCTTTCGCCGCAACAACATCGGGATGCTGGCTAATCTGGTTGCGGAACCAGAAACCCCATGATGAATTGGCTGTCATTACATCTGATGGCGCTGCATACAAATGACCGGGGAACAAGGTCGCGAAAAATAGAAATAGAAAAAAATATCTTGCCTTATCTGCCAAGGCAGAGGGCTGTTTGGCATAAACCAAACAATTTATATTGAAAAAATTCATTGAACTTTATCCTGATAATCGAAAAAAACAGATCCAATGCCATGTTTCCACGGCATATGATCTTAAAATTTTAAAATTTCGATTAGAGGATTGGCGGACGCAAATGGGGCGCAATAAACGCAGAAGGCAGGTTCAAAAGATAGCCAAAACGTTTTTCACCTGATAAAATCCCAGATACATTTGCGTTGATCAGAAAAGAAAAAATACCCGTGCAGTGACAGCATTGATGACAGTCTATATCATCTAAAGACGGCTTGTCTGTTTCACTGCTGCCTGCTTGAAAAATATTGACAGGCGCATCATGATCAAAGGACACATACTCCGTCCCCGTCTCTTCGGAATGATGAATATAGGCAACGGTAACGACGGTCTGCACCACCATTACCAGCATCAAAATTCCAAACAAGAATTTTCGCATGTCAATACCATTTCCATCATTTAGCACATTAATATGTTGCCACAGCTTAATAATTTTTTTCTAAATGTAAATGTTTTTCTTTTACGCGGCGGAACAGGCCCCTTCATTATCAAACACAGATATTCAGAATCACATGCATCAATTGACATGGCGCTCGCCTTCTGGCCAGTAGGGTTTTCTGAGTTCGGCCTTCAGGGTTTTACCCGCTGCGGACAGGGGAAATGGTTCGCTGCGCAATTCTACCTGCCGTGGACATTTATAATCAGCAATATTTTCCCTGCAATGACGGATGATGTCTTCTTCTGTCGTACCTGAGCCCTGTTTCAGGATGACCAGTGCATGAACCGCCTCCCCCCATTGCGCATCAGGGATACCTATGATAGCGACATCGGCCACGCCCGGACACAGGGATATAACACTTTCGACTTCTGCCGAAAACACATTCTCTCCGCCAGAGATAATCATATCCTTGATCCTATCCACAAGATACAGATAACCATCCGTATCCAGATAGCCGGCATCCCCGGTATAAATCCAGCCATCTTTAAGGGTTGCCGCTGTCATTTCCGGTTTGTTCCAGTAACCAATCATCATATTAGGGCCATGTACCACCACATGACCCACCGCGCCAGCCGGTAGAATATTACCCTTGTCACCCTCAATTCTCAGGGCAATACATAAACAGGAACGCCCTGCTGAACGCAGGCGCTTGTTGCCCACGGTATGATCCGATGCGGGCAGTACGGTCGCTATGGGAGAAAGCTCCGTCTGTCCGTAAACCTGCACGAGATCCACCTGCGGCAACTGTTCCATACATTGTAACAACAGCCCTTCCGGCATGGGGGACGCGCCGTATATCAACTGCCTTAAACTGGAAATATCGGCTGTCTTTATCCTTTCATCTGCCAGCAACATTTTAACCATGGTGGGCACCAAAAGAGTCTGGGTGACCTTTTTGTCAGAAATCGCCGTCAGCACACCCTCCACGCTAAAATGATTTATCATGACCTGAGTTGCCCCGGAAACAGCAGCGGCCAGCGACATGCCCAGATCTCCCGCATGAAACATGGGCGCGGCATGCAAATATCGATCACCTTCATGGCAGCCGATATCATGAGAGGCACTGATAATGCTGGACCATATCCCCCTATGGGACACCATCACGCCTTTGGGCGTGCCCGTTGTGCCGCCCGTATACATCAACATGACCATATCACTGCCTCTTGTGAGATGTTGAGGGGCCGGCTGATTTTCCGAAATCATCATTTCATAGTCCCGGGCCCAGGCCGGGCATTCTTTATCCCCCATATATATGAAATTCTTGATGGCGTGATTGCGGTCATCATTCAGATGCCGGGCAATTTCCATGAAGCTGTCATCAAAAAAAAGGGTCTGGGCACCACTGTCCTGCAAGGCATACAGATTTTCCTTGTAAGACCATCGTGTATTTAACGGCGCAAGGACGGCCCCGATCCACGCTGGTGTAAAATAAAGTTCAAAATAGCGATCCGAGTTTTCTGCCAGAACCGCCACGATATCCTGCGGCTGAACCCCGCCGCCCTTCAGACCTGCGGCCAGTCTGGTCAAGCGGTCGTGAAACGCCGCCCATGTTCGTTCGCGTTCGCCATATATGGTCGCCAGATGTTCCGGCCGTACCAGCGCCATCCGCTCTGGAATGTATGACAAGTTAAAATATTCACTCATATTTGAGGGCTCCCTACCCGAAATTATTTGACTGTTTCTTCAGCCAGCCTGTTATATCTTATATTATTGGCGTTGCGCGTTCAATAATAGCCGGACAATCAATCCCCACCGGCAAAGTACCATAAACCCAGCCCATATTTTCACCGGACAGCCGCGCGGCACAAAATGCCTCTGCCACTTGTGCATCGGCATATTGAATCAGGCTGGATGCCTGAATGGCCAAGGCCATTTTCTCAACAATCATACGCGCCCGATATTCTACATCATCCTGATTGACAAAATGTCCCCCAAGATCGTTGATGGCCTGATCCAGATAGCTGTTCGCGCCCCTGGCCCCCTCTATCTCGCTCATAAATGCCTCAAAAGAACCGGGGTTTTTATTCATCGCCCGCAGCATATCCAGACATTGGACGTTGCCACTGCCCTCCCAGATTGAATTGATCGGTGATTCCCGAAACAGACGCGGCATGATGTTATCTTCCATAACGCCGCTGCCGCCGATACATTCCATGGCCTCATAGGCATGACCCGGCGCACGTTTGCATATCCAGTATTTACCAACCGCCGTACTCATGCGCACAAGCAGCTTTTCCTGTTCATCACTTTCGCTATTATCAAGTGCCCGGGCAATGCGCATGGTCAAAGCCAGCGCCGCCTCGCTTTCAAGTATCAAGTCAGCCAGAGTATTTTGCATCAAAGGCTGTTCATTCAATATTTTACCAAAGGCCACACGACTGGCACAATGATGGGTGATCTGAGCCACGGCCTGCCGCATACCCGATGCCGAGCCGATCATGCAATCAAAGCGCGTCATGGATACCATATTCAGTATGGCGGCCACCCCGCGCCCCTCATCACCAACCATCCAGCCTGACGCACCGCGCAATTCTGTTTCACAGGAGGCGTTGGAGACATTGCCCATTTTATTCTTCAGCTTCTGTATCTGCAGGGGGTTCTTGCTGCCATCCGGCCGCCAGCGGGGAACCAGAAAACAGGAAACGCCCGTTTCCGTTTGCGCAAGAACTAAAAAAGCATCACACATGGGCGCTGATACAAAATATTTATGTCCCACAAGCTCGTAAAGCGCTCCCGGGCCACCGGCCTCCACGGCAAAGGCGCGCGTACTGTTGCTGCGCACATCAGACCCCCCTTGTTTTTCCGTCATGGCCATACCGATGGTCAGCCCCTGTTTCTTGCCATCGGCCACATTGCGCGGATCATAATTCCGGGCCATAATTCTGGGTGCCCAATGGTTAAATAAATCAGGTTGATTTTTCAGTGCCGGAATCGCCGCCGATGTCATGGTTATGGGACAGCAATGACCAATTTCCACCTGTGCCATCATATAATATTTGGCCGCGCGGGCCACATGGGCACCAGCCTTGGGATCATACCAATGGGAGGCATGGAGCCCTTCCTTAATGGCCAATGCCATCAGCTTGTGATAGGCCGGATGGTAACGGACTTCATCCACGCGCCTTCCATGGCGGTCATGGGTATGAAGAACCGGTTTATTCTCATTGGCCTGAAACCCCCATTCAATCACTTCTGCGGATCCGGTTATAGCGCCAAATTTATACAAGTCGGACTCTGCCCAAGCGGCCCCGTTAACCTGTACGCTCTGCTGCAAGGCGATATCTTGCTCATAACAATTGTAATTTTCCAGCGCAGGCGGCTGATTGGCCACATCATGGGTTTCGGCCCAATAGGCGGTGCTGGGCTTAAATGGATGCTCTTGTGACATGACGATGCTCCTGTTTCTTTAAAACATGAATATAGATTCACTCCTTTAAGGAGTGAACCATAGTTCACACCTATTGTCAATCCTGATACAAAGAGCTAAAGTAGGTTAATCAGGTCATAGATTCATAAATAGAAAGCAGGACATGCCTTATCGTCCAACAGCTAAAACTCAGGCACGCCGCACAGAACGGCGCAGCGCCCTATTAAAAACCGCCCTTGCCATTGTCGCCAGCGAAGGCTTTCAGGCACTCACCATAAATCGTCTGGCCAAAGAGGCGGGCATCGCAACCGGCACGGTTTATAAATATTTTGAATCAAAAGCCCATCTCTGTTCCGAAGTTTTCAGGCTGGCAACAGAGAAAGAAGTCGAAAAAGTCAGGGCCGCCAGCTTTCCCAAGCAGCCAGCCCATAGCCAACAACGCCTGGCGAATGCCGTAACAACCTTCGCTGAGAGAGCTATCTTAGGAGGGCGTCTGGCCTATGCCCTGATTGCTGAACCTGTTAACCCGATGGTGGAACAGGAACGCCTGATATACCGCAAAGCCTATGCGGATATATTTGAACAATTAATTGAAGAAGCCGTGACAAAAAAAGAATTCCCGCCGCAAACAGCACATGTAAGTGCCGCAGCGTTGGTGGGGATATTGTCAGAAGCCCTCGTTGCCCCTTTGGCGCGGGGCATACCGATCACTGACCATAACAATCTTGTCAAAGCCATTACGCAATTCTGCTTAAGGGCTGTGGCGGGATAATCA
Source organism: Emcibacter sp. (assembly GCA_026982375.1). Classification (GTDB taxonomy): domain Bacteria; phylum Pseudomonadota; class Alphaproteobacteria; order Sphingomonadales; family Emcibacteraceae; genus Paremcibacter. The sequence goes on from JALSHF010000042.1 coordinate 23,537, forward strand.
GGCGGCAACTTGGTCTTTATCGGTATATTCTTTCAGCTTATCCAAATAGGCGACGCAATCGTCATCCGCAAAAAAGTTGCCTGACGGTTTAAGATGATCCTGATTGTCGTACAAAAGCACCCCGCTTAGGTGTGGAATTACGGTGGAATTACGGTGACATAGCGTAATGCCACCGTAATGCGTAATTTTGGGATATCTGTTACACCGTAATTTATTGCGCTTTAGCACCCAAAAAGATTTGATTAATTTTTTTAGGAATATTTTGAATATGGTATCTATTCTGTGTGCGGACCTCCTCAAGTGCATCAGGATTTTTGACCAAAAAATCGGGAATGCTCTCATAAACAAATAGTTTTGGATATCGCCATGAAATTTCTTTCTTATTATAGGCAACAATCATAAAGTAAGACGTATCTTTATCATCTTTCACCCCGACAATAAACTCTTCGAAACCTTCTCCTAGGAGAACATCATGGATAAGTGGCGGTATTTTATCAATATTGTATGTATCGCGTTTTCTCATTTCTGTGAGAAAATAAGGTCTTTCACGTCTTGCCTGTTCACGCATTTCATCCGTATAACGGTTGTCAGATTTGGGGGGGATAAACATCCAATCTGGTACTCCTTCCCAAACAGCAATATTTGGATATCTGTTGGTAATCTCATCCATAGAATCGGCCCATATCAAAAACCACATTCCACCCATCCCATAATTATATCCAACAAAATATTCTTTCATATTATTTCCGTTTCCAATAGTCGCACATCCCGCAAGCATAAAAATTAAACCTGCCAATATTAACCTGTATCCTTTCATAAAAATATTCCTTTAATTATCATTAGCAAGAAAAGGAACCCACGCGGATGTAAAGGGAATGAACTTTATTCCTCCTCTGAATAAATATTCTGTTCCGCCTCCAGGCTGACCATTTGCTGCAGCAACTGGACGAGGTTCAATGGCAGGCTTGCTACCTATAATAAATACCATACGACCTTCCGGCGTTCTGGTTAAAGCCAAACTGCGTTGCGCACCAATTCCAGTCACATAGCTTGTTAAATACGCTATGTCCCCTGATTACCCTCAGCACGTCATTCAACGCGGCAATAATCGTCAGGCTGTTTTCTTCGCCGATGAAGACTATATATTCTATCTGGACAGGCTGAAACATTATGCAAAACAGTATAATGTGGTGGTTCACGCCTTTATCAAATCAATTACGCTATGTCCCATATGGACTTATTTTGTAAAAGTTAACAACTAATTGATATTAAAGAAAAATGGTAGCGGGAGAGGGACTTGAACCCCCGACACGCGGATTATGATTCCGCTGCTCTAACCAGCTGAGCTACCCCGCCACAAAAGCAAGATGACACCAAGAAGAAACTTCATCATCAGCTCTACCAAAAGAGTGGTGACCCCTACGGGAATCGAACCCGTGTTTCAGCCGTGAAAGGGCCGCGTCCTAACCGCTAGACGAAGGGGCCATCTAGGTCGGTGAGGTGTTTTTAAGTGTTGTTGGCTCATCGGTCAACAGGTTTCTTTGGAATTAATCGCTTTTTTCAGAAGTGTTTAATTTTCTGCCGCATCATCGATGAATATTTCCGCAGAAACATTACCGTTCCAGCTATTTTTCCGCAATGTACCCGCCACATGAATTCTGCGGCCCCGCGATTTTAGAATCAATTGACCAAGCGGCTGATCCGCAGATCGAAAGGCCATGGCCTTGATCTGGGCGCCATCATCCCCCTTTAACGTGCATTTCACATGATCCTTGCCCACCACATCGGCATATTGCACGGTCACATTGGCCAGCGCAAAACGCGGCTGGGCATTCCCCTGTCCGTAAGGGGCAAGCCCGTTCAATTGATCAACCAATCCGACTGACACGCCAGAGGGGGTCAATACGCCGTCCAGTTTTAAAGACAGCCCCTTCAGCGCCTTCCCTACGGCCCTGGACAATCTGTTGGTCATGAAAGCCTCAAGGTCACCGATCGAACTTTCGGCAACGGTCAATCCCGCTGCCATGGCATGGCCGCCGCCGGCAGATAATATTCCCGCTTGACGGGCGGCGGTGACAGCGGCTCCCAAATCTACGCCGTAAATAGACCGGCCGGATCCCTTACCCGCGCCGGTATCGTCGATACCAATGACAATGGCTGGCCGCTGATAAAATTCTTTTAATCGGCCCGCAACAATACCAATCACGCCTGAATGCCAGCCTTTTCCGGCCGCGATGATCACTGGCGGCACATCACCAGCAGGGCCAATATTTCTGGCGACCTGCGACATGGCCTGCTCCAGAACCATTTGTTCAATGGCTTTACGCTCTGCATTATAACCATGGAGTTCTGCGGCCAGATCGGTGGCTTCATGGATATCATCTGTACTTAATATGAGAGCGCCAACCTCTGCCCGTCCCACCCGGCCACCCGCATTAACCCTCGGGCCAATGAGAAATCCCGCATGATAGGTGCCCGGCTCTTCGTTAATGCCTGCAACATCCCCAAGAGCGCGGATTCCGGCATTGCCGCGCCCGGCCATCACTTTTAACCCCTGACGAACCAAGGCACGGTTAACCCCCACAAGCGGCACAACATCACATATGGTACCAAGGGCCACCAAATCCAGAAGGTCCATCAATTTAGGTTCGGCCATGCCCTCATACCAGCCTTGCTGGCGCAGCAGGCGATTGATGCCAACCACAAAAATAAAAACGACCCCGACAGCGGCCAGTTGGCCGAACCCCTCTTCTTCGTCAAGGCGATTGGGATTGACCACCGCCACCGCTTCGGGCAGCTGGGGTTCCGCCTGATGATGGTCAATGACGATCACTTCAAGTCCGGCTTCCCTGGCGGCCTTTAATGGTTCAAAAGAGACAATGCCGCAATCCACCGTGATAACCAGATCAACGCCCCGTGCCTTCAAATCAAGAAGGGCCTTGGTTGAGGGGCCGTAACCTTCCTTGATCCGGTCAGGAATATAGATAATCAAATCTTGAGACAGCGCCCTGAAAAAACGTTTCAGGACCGCTGATGAGGTGGCGCCGTCCACATCATAATCGCCAAAAACAGCGAGTTTCTGGCCTTTCTGAATGGCTTCCACCACCCGCGCGCAAGCCTTATCCATATCCTTGAAATGGGACGGGTCTGGCAAGGCGCTGCGTAAGGCGGGGTTTAGGAATTCCTGGGCCTGTTCAAGACCGATGCCCCGCCCGACGACAACCCGGGCGACAATTTCCGGCAGATTATGCTGCTGGGCAATGGCCTGAATGAGGCGGTATTCGGCGGGCCGTTGTTGCCAGGCCCGCCCGGTGATTGATGTTTCTATATCAAGAAGAAAGTCTTCCTGTGGCATTGGATTAATCTTTTGCGCCGCGTTTATGATCGCCCTTTACCCAGCGAACCGTGCCGGTTTTGGAACGCATCACGACGGATTCAGTTGAATAGCCTTTCCCGTCAGGCGTTTGATGCACGCCGCGCAGGAAATCACCATCGGTTACGCCCGTGGCGGCAAAAATAACATCTCCGCTGGCCAATTCCATAGTGGAATATTTTCTGTCAAGATCCGTGATACCCCATTTTCTTGCCCGTCCCCGCTCGTCATCATTACGGAACGTCAGGCGACCTTGCATCTGCCCGCCAATGCACCGCAGCGCCGCCGCCGCAAGAACGCCCTCAGGCGCGCCGCCAGACCCCATATAGATATCAACACTGGTTTCGACATTTGTTGTGTCGATGATGCCCGCCACATCCCCATCGCCAATCAATTTCACCCTTGCGCCTGAATCCCGGACTTCTTTAATAAGATTCGCATGGCGCGGACGATCCAAAACACAGACCAGAATATTGCTGACGGAACAGCCTTTGGCATCCGCCACAGATTTTATATTCTCGTCCGTGGATTTATCAAGATCAACGACATCTTCCGGATATCCGGGGCCAACAGCGATTTTATCCATATAAACATCCGGGGCATTCAACATCTGCCCTTCTTCGGAAATGGCGATTACCGCCAATGAATTTTGCATGGCTTTGGCCGCAATGGTCGTGCCTTCCAGGGGATCAAGGGCAATGTCAACCTTTGGGCCATTACCACTTCCGACTTCTTCACCGATGAAAAGCATGGGGGCTTCGTCCCGTTCCCCTTCACCGATCACGACCCTTCCCTGAATATCCATCTTGTTCAATGCTGAACGCATGGCGTCAACGGCTTCGGCATCCGCAGCCTTTTCATCGCCGCGCCCAACCATTTTTGCCGCTGCAACAGCCGCCGCCTCAGTTACCCGCACAAGATCCAACACAAGCAGACGATCCAAATTTGATTCAAATGACATATTTTTTTCCTGGATTAAATTTTAAATACACAGACGTTTATAACTTCTTTTACAAATTCTCAATGCGGATTGCCAGCGCTTTATCAATTACCGATGATAAAGCATTTATTTGATCCAAGGCATTCATTACGTCTTTCTCATGAATCTCATGGGTGACCATGACCACATAAACACTACCATCCTGCTCACTGCCCTTTTGCAGCATGATATGAAGAGACACATTCTTATCTCGTAAAGCCGCCGTAATATCAGCGATAACCCCCGGTTTTTCTTCCACATGAAGCCGGATATAATAGGGACCGTAACGATTTGAAATGCTGACTGGCGTCACATCTTTCATGTCATGGCACGGAATGAAAAAAGCCGGGCCATTATGGCCGCGCGCGACATCAATAATATCCGCCACAACGGCAGATGCTGTTGGCCCCTCGCCCGCGCCGCGTCCTTCGAAGAAAGTCCGGCCCACGAAATCACCTTCGACCACCACCGCATTAAACCCGTCATCCACATGGGCAATGGGTGCGCCGTTCGGCACCAGACACGGATGAACCCGTTGCTCCAGCCCCGCTTCAGAAATACTGGCAATGCCCAAAAGCTTTATGCGGTAGCCCAATTCTCTGGCATATTCAATATCCACCAGTTTTATGCGGCGGATACCTTCCATATAGACATTGGCAAAATCTGTTCTTACGCCAAAAGCAACGCTGCTTAAAATGGCAAGTTTATGACCCGCATCAATGCCATCAAGATCAAGGGATGGATCCGCCTCCAAATAGCCTAAAAGTTTGGTTTCCTCCAGAATTTCACTGTAATCTTTGCCCGTGGCTTCCATTTGGGTCAGCATATAGTTGGTAGTACCGTTGAGAATACCGCACAGCCGGGTCAGATTATTTGCCGCAAGCCCTTCGCCAATGGATTTAATGATGGGAATGCCGCCCGCCACGGCCGCTTCAAATTTTAACGCGGCATTGTGGTCCTGCGCCGTTTGCGCCAGCGCAAAACCGTGATG
>JALSHF010000043.1 GCA_026982375.1 Emcibacter sp.
GATGTTACGGATGACTTTCAAGTCACCGCCGGTGGCCGTTATTATGATTATAACGAAGAGCGCAGCGTGACGCAGGTTGGTCTTTTCGGCAATGGTGTTGTAAATCAAATTGATAAAACAGAATCTGATGGTTTCACCCCCCGCGTTCTTGCCACATATGATGTTAATGACGACGTCACCATCAATGCGCAAATTTCCAAAGGCTTCCGCCTTGGCGGCGTGAATGATCCCTTGAATACAGCCCTGTGTAATGCAAATGATCTTGCTATCTTCGGTGGTTTTCAGGATTATAATGACGAGACTTTATGGAACTATGAAGCGGGCGTTAAAATCAATACCGGTAACGTCACCCTGAATATGGCGGCTTTCTATACCAAGATTTCAAATCTTCAGGTAACGCTTGATGCCGGGTCTTGTTCTTCGCGGATTTCCTTTAACGTGCCGGATGCGCATACGCAGGGTATCGAGTTCGAATTAAAAGCCCGCCCCATAGAAGGACTTGATCTGTCCTTTGCCGGCAGTGTCATTGAATCTGAATTCGGTTCAACAGTATTGGATAGTAATGGTGATGTTCTCGGCGGCGTTCGTGATGGAAACCGCCTGCCATCCGTACCGAAATTGAACATTGGTATCACGGCGACATATAATTTCCCGATTGATGCCTTTGGTGATAATACCGAAGGATATATCTCAACCACATTCCAGCATCGCGGCAGCATCTTTACCCAGCCTTCTGATCAGGAAGCGGGCGCGGGTGACTTTGTATCCGGGCTGCCATTTGGCGGCGCATCCGGTACTGACGTCACGTCACTTGATCTTGAGCTTGATGGTTATCAGACGATGAATATCAGCGCAGGGATTGTGATGGAAAATTGGGAAGTCGTGGCTTATGTCAATAATGTCACTGACGAGAATGCCAACCTGTCTTTTGATCGCGAACGCGGCGGACGGGCGCGGCTTGGTTTCAGGACCAATCAGCCACGGACATTCGGGCTTACTGTTCGCTCTCAATTCTAATCTTGTGTGAATATTTAAAATTTATAACGGGAGGTGCAAAAGGCATCTCCCGTTTTTTTATGATATCCTTTTATGAGAGCTATTTTATTTTTTTGGCCCAGGCATCTATCCTGACCGATAACTTCTCATGTTCATTTTTGATATTACGTATAAAATGTTCGTCATATTCTTTGCCGACAGCCGTTAATTGATCCACACGTTCGGAAAATTCTTTTAAGTCAGATAAAAGATCCAGATATTCCTCTTTGATTGAATCGCCGTCTTTACCATCAAAAATGGGGTGAACGGAATGATCCTCAAGATATTGTTCGCGGCTGCGCAGGCCTTCTGCAAGTTTATGCATAAAACTGGTCATTTTTCGCTCCTCTATATGTTGAGAGGCGTCATTATAACAGAGGCGCGGGGTTTAAACATGATACCCATCAAGGATTGCGAAAGAAATATGTTGCGCCGGTATGGCATATTGTTACAGTTATTCTTCCTTATTGTTCATGACATTAAAAAACTGGATATAGAATGAAATTAAGAACCATTGCCATTGCCGCATCTTTTTTTATCACGGGACAAGCCTTTGCCGCTCATGATGCGGCCGCAAAGGATGCGCAGGATGAGTTTTTCAATGTTTTAAACAGCTTTTGTGGTCAGGCCTTTGCAGGGAAAGTCGTGGTGGATAATTCAGACGATCCCCGCTTTAAAGATAAAGTGACTATTTTGCATGTCAGAGATTGCGGCAGGGATGAAATCCGCATGCCTATGCATGTGGGGGACGATCATTCCAGAACATTCATTCTCACCAAAACGGATGCGGGAATAAAACTCAGTCATGATCATCGCCATGAAGACGGCCAGCCTGACAAGCTTTCACTATATGGCGGGAATACGGCAGAATATGGCACAAAATGGCGTCAGGATTTTCCCGTTAATGATTTTAGCAGGCAGCTGTTCATGGCCAATGATCTTCAGGCTTCTGTGGCAAATATCTGGAGCATTTCGATTATAGAAGGTCAAAGTATCAGCTATGAGCTGCGCCGGCCGGGCCGGGAATTTCGTATTGATTTTGATCTCAATTCGCCTGTTGAAAACCCGCCAGCCGCATGGGGGCATCAATAATCTTTACCACATTAAAATTTGCAGCGGAATTCTGCTTGCAGAAGCGGGTGGCCGATGTTAATTTCCCCGCAAAGATTTAATAATCAAGAATATTTCTTTTGATTGAGAAGAGCTGGAAAGACCAACAAAATGTCTGTAGATAACAAAACCGTCGCGAAGATCGCGGATCTGGCGCGCATTGCGGTCAGAGAAGATGAACTTGAGCCATTGGCCGCGGAATTGAATAATATTCTTGGCTGGATAGAGCAATTATCAGAAGTCAATACCGATGGGGTCGCCCCCATGACCAGTGTGGTGGAGGTGGCCTTGCCCTGGCGCGCGGATAAGGTAACGGACGGCGGGTACCGGGATGAAATTCTGGCCAATGCGCCGGATAACGCCCATGGTTTTTTCACGGTGCCAAAAGTAATTGAGTAGGCCAAAAGAAGTAGGACAGCGGATATGACTGATTTGACAAAATTAACCCTTGCCGAGGCACGCGATGGGCTGGCGAAAGGCGACTTCACATCCCGTGAATTGACGCAGCAACATGTGGACGTCATGGAAAAGGGCCGGGAATTAAACAGTTTTATCGTGGAAACCACCGATATTGCTCTTGATATGGCCCATAAGGCTGATGAGATGATCAGGGCTGGGCGCGGGACAGGCATGACGGGGATCCCGATCGCCGTGAAAGATCTGTTCTGCACCAAGGATGTTCACAGCTGCGCGGCCAGTCATATTCTGGACGGCTTTAAACCCAAGTATGAATCCACGGTCACGGCAAATTTATGGCAGGACGGCGCGGTGATGCTCGGCAAGACCAATATGGATGAATTTGCCATGGGCTCATCCAATGAAACAAGCTATTACGGCCCGGTGAATAACCCTTGGCGGGCAACGAAAGAGGATGGCAGTCTTTCTGAAAATAATTATGTGCCGGGCGGCTCATCCGGTGGCTCTGTCGCCGCCGTCGCGGGTCATCTGGCGTTGGCGGCCACGGGCTCTGATACGGGGGGCTCCATACGTCAACCTGCGGCATTTACTGGTCTGGTCGGGCTAAAACCCACCTATGGCCGATGTTCCCGCTGGGGGATGATTGCCTTTGCCTCTTCTCTGGATCAGGCAGGCCCGATCACTAAAACGGTTCGTGATGCGGCAATTATGATGGAATCCATGGCGAGCTATGATGATAAGGACAGCACATCGGTTAACCGGAATGTGCCGAATTATGAACATGCCCTGACCGGTGATATTCGCGGCATGAAAATTGGTATTCCCAAAGAATATCACATGGACGGCATGCCGCAGGAAATTGAAAAACTCTGGCAGGAAGGTATCGAATGGATGAAGGCAGCGGGCGCTGAGATCATTGATATAAGCCTGCCCCATACAAAATATGCCTTGCCAACATATTATATTGTAGCGCCGGCAGAGGCCTCTTCGAATCTTGCCCGTTATGACGGGGTGAAATACGGCCTCCGGGTGGAGGGCGATGGTCTTTCAGGCATGTATAAAAACACCCGCGCGGCGGGATTTGGCGATGAGGTCAAACGCCGGATTTTCATTGGCACATATGTTTTGTCCGCAGGCTATTATGATGCGTATTATTTAAAGGCTCAGAAAATTCGGACGCTGATCGCGCAGGATTTTGCCAAGGCTTACGAAAAAGTTGATGTTATTCTGACGCCGACCGCGCCAAGCCCGGCCTTTGCCATGGGGGAAAAATCCAATGACCCTATTGCCATGTATTTAAATGACATCTTCACAGTTCCCGCAAGCCTTGCCGGATTGCCGGCGATTTCTGTTCCAGCAGGATTGAGCGCCGACGCCTTGCCCCTTGGCCTGCAGCTTATTGGCCGGGCATTCGACGAAGAAACCATGCTCAGGGCCGCAGATGTTCTTGAACATGCCGCAGGCTATACAGCGCAACCCAAAATATGGTGGGGAGAAAAATAATGGAAAAATATATCCCCAAATATATTCAGGGCGCAACGGGCGACTGGGAAGTCGTTATCGGACTGGAAATTCATGCGCAAGTTGCCTCAGAGGCAAAGCTTTTTTCCGGATCATCCACTAAATTCGGCGCAGACCCCAATACGCATGTAAGCTTTGTCTGCAGTGCCATGCCGGGAATGCTGCCCGTGATTAATGAAGAATGCATCCGTCAGGCGGTACGTACCGGCCTTGCCATGGGCTGTGAAATTCACTTGCGATCCGTATTTGATCGCAAGAATTATTTTTACGCTGATTTACCGCAAGGGTATCAGATTTCCCAGTTTAAAGACCCCATCGTGGGCGAGGGGGAAATCGTCGTTGATCTGGAAGATGGCACAAGCAAGACCATTGGTGTGGAACGTTTGCATCTGGAACAGGATGCGGGGAAATCCATGCATGACCAGCATCCAACGCAAACCTATGTTGATTTAAACCGATCCGGCGTTGCTCTGATGGAAATTGTCTCCAAGCCTGATATGAGAAGCGCGGAAGAGGCGGGTGCCTATTTCAGGAAAATCCGTACGCTGGTGCGTTATGCGGGCACTTGCGACGGGAATATGGATCAAGGGTCTATGCGGGCCGATGTCAATGTTTCCGTTCGTCGTCCCGGCGCGGAACTTGGCATCCGCAGCGAGACCAAAAATGTGAATTCTGTTCGGTTTATGATGCAGGTGATCGCGTTCGAAACCCGCCGCCAGATTGACCTTCTGGAAGACGGGGGGGAGGTGCTTCAGGAAACGCGCCAGTTCGACCCCGCCAGCGGCACCACAAGCAGTCTGCGGTCCAAGGAAGAGGCCCATGATTATCGATACTTCCCCGATCCGGATTTATTGCCGCTGGAATTCACTCAGGAATTTGTTGATGATCTGGCAAAGGCTCTTCCGGAACTTCCCGATGCCAAGAGAAATCGTTTGATTAATGATTTGGGGGTTTCGGCCTATAATGCCGCCGTTCTGGTCGCAGAAAAAGAGAGCGCGGATTATTTTGAAAGTCTGCTGGATAGCTTGGCCCATAAAACGGGTAAGGCTAAGGAAAAGCTCGCTACCCAAGCGGCAAACTGGGTCATTGGCGACTTATTCGGGGCCTTGAAAAAAACGGGGAAATCTATCAGTGAAAGCCCTGTGTCCTTTAAAGATGGCGCTGAATTA
>JALSHF010000044.1 GCA_026982375.1 Emcibacter sp.
AATATGGAAAACGGGAAGAACAGCCGATACCGGAAACAAAAACCGTATTTTCAGGCGATGCTCCTGTATTGGCCAATGTCATCTGCACGCCTTTAAGAATGGCATAATCGCCGCAGCCGGGGCACCATCTTACTTCCTGATCAGTTTCAAAATCTTTGGGGGACAGCTTTTTTATGTCAACCTGCTTGTTCATTTAAGGTCTCCTGTATTTTCCACGATAGCCTCATGAATTTCCGCGATTTTAAACGGTTGGCCGGATACTTTCGACAAGAGAACCGAATCTAATAAATATTGGCTGCGCAACAGCGTATTCAACTGGCCCACATTCATTTCCGCCACGATCACTCTGTCATAAGACTTAAGCAAGGCTTCTAAATTCCTCGGCAGCGGCCAAATATGCCGTATATGAATATGCGACACATCCAGACCGTCTTTGCGCGCCTTTTTAACCGCCTGATGGATGGAGCCATAGGTTGACCCCCAGCCAACGACGGCCAGCTTGCCGCCTTCTGTGCCTTGGGAAACTTCCTGAAGCGGTATATCATGCGCGATATTATCAATCTTGGCTCTGCGAACGTCGGTCATTTTTTGATGATTATCAGCATCATAGGAAATATGACCGCTATCATAATCTTTTTCAATACCGCCAATACGGTGCATTAATTCAGGGGTGCCGGGCTTGGCCCACACCCGCGCCAGAGTTTCAGGATCACGTTTTGAGGGATGGAAACCTTCTGGATCCTGATGAAATTTCACGGGAAAAGCGTCATAATCATTGATATCAGGTATTTTCCATGGTTCCGAGGCATTGGCGATATAACCATCAGACAGGATCATAACCGGCGTCATATATTTTGTCGCAAGCCTTACGGCTTCGATACCAACCTCAAAACCATCCGTAGAGGTGGAAACAGAAATCACGACAATTGGCGCGTCACCATTTCGGCCCCATACGGCCTGATATAAGTCCGACTGTTCCGTCTTGGTGGGCAGACCGGTAGAGGGCCCCGCCCGTTGAATATCAACAATGATCAGCGGCAGTTCCGTACTGATCGCAAGGCCGATCGCCTCAGTTTTAAGGGCTATGCCCGGGCCAGAGCTTGTCGTCATGCCCAGCTTGCCGGCAAAAGATGCCCCGATAGCCGAACAAATAGCAGCAATTTCATCTTCTGCCTGAAAGGTAATAACGCCAAACTCCTTCAAATCAGACAACATATGCAGCAAAGGTGATGCGGGCGTTATAGGGTATGAGCCCAATAAAATTTCAAGATCAGCCAACTGCGAACCGGCCAATATGCCCCAGCATAAAGATTGATTACCGTTCACTGTACGGTATATCCCGGCCTCTTCCTCATATTTATTAATTTGATAACGGTGCAGGTTGCTGGACATTTCAGCCGTTTCACCAAAGGCGTGACCCGCATTAAGGGCCGCTATATTCGCATTCGCCACGTCAGGTTTCTTGGCAAATTTCTGTTTTAGCGAATCAATGATCGGCTGACGCTTACGCCCGAACATCCATAACACAAGGCCAAGTGTCCACATGTTTTTACAGCGCAAGGAATCTTTATTACCAAGACCAAATTCCTTAACGGTTTCAACGGTCATTTTCGTGATATCAATAGGATGCACATTATAATGCGCAAGGCTTTCATCCTCCAATGGATTGGTTTCATACCCGGCTTTTTTCAGGTTCTTTGCATTAAAGGCCCCTTCATCCAGAATAATCATCCCGCCTTTTCTAAGGTTGTTCAAATTCACTTTCAGTGCCGCAGGGTTCATAACGACCAAAACATCCGGCTCATCCCCGGCCGTTGATACTTCTACGGAACCGAAATTAATTTGAAAGGCTGATACGCCAAATGTTGTCCCCACAGGCGCTCTTATTTCGGCGGGAAAGTCTGGAAAGGTTGACAGATCACTGCCCTCTAACGCCGTTGCGACAGAAAATTGCGACCCTGTTAATTGCATTCCATCACCGGAATCGCCTGCGAAGCGGATCACAACCGATTCAAGTTTTGTAACGTCATCATTCACATGCTGAGTTGACTGCACACTCATTCTATTTCCTAACTACTCATATAATCGAAATATAAACCACACCCATATTATATCAGAGCATTTCCTATTACATGATTTTTAGTGTTTTAATTTCATTTATACATTTAAATAATGTATTATAGGCCGAATACTAAGGTTATCATTATGTTTTTTTACCCCTTATTGCAAGATAATATATTCATCTTTATGAAAAACCAATAGCCTTACTGGTAAAACAAAGTTATTTCTTTGTCACAATCATTTTAAGTTTTTTGTCTTTTTTGAATTATATCCCGTTGCAAGTGAACGCCATGACAAAAGAAACATATTCCAGACGGATGTGGCAGATAGCCTTACCGGCCATCATTACGAATATTTCCATACCTTTGCTGGGCCTGGTGGATAGTTTTATGATGGGTCATATGCCCGGCCCCATGTATCTTGGGGCCATTGCGCTTGGCGCGATGATCATTAGCATTCTATATAACAGCGTTAATTTTCTGCGCATGGCCACGATCGGCCTTACGGCGCAAGCAAGCGGCGCCAATAAGACAGACTTAATTCCCAAAATATATCTGCGGGCAAGTTTGATCGCTGTACTGATTGGCCTTGGCTTCATCATTTTACAAATCCCCGTCGCCCAAATGGTTTTTTCCTTGACCGGCGCGGAACCCGCTGTTGAGGCCCTCGCCCGTGAATATTTTCTGATCCGCATCTGGGGCGCGCCATTCGCCCTTATGAATTTTGTGGCCATGGGATGGTTGCTGGGCCTGCATAAAGCCAAGATCGCCCTTTGGATTCAATTATTCATGAATGTCAGTAATATCCTGCTGAATATCTTTTTTGTCTATGGCCTTGGCATGGATATTGATGGTGTGGCACTTGGTACTGTCCTGTCAGAGGTCATGGCGGGGCTATTGGCATTCTGGATCATCTCCAAACAGTGCAAAAAACTCTTCGGCTATAAGGTTTGGAGGGCAGAGGCCCGGCGCGGGCTGTTTAACCGGAAAGAATTCATTAAATTATTCATTCTGAACCGTGATATATTCATCAGAACAGCCTGCCTGACCATCAGCCTGTCCGCCTTCACCATCCTTGGCGCGGGTATGGGCACCATGATACTGGCCGCGAATGCCATCCTCATGAATTTACAAATGGTCACCTCATACGGACTGGATGGTTTCGCGCAGGCCGCAGAAGTTCTGGTTGGCAAGGAAGTCGGCCGCAAATCCCGCAAGGGCCTGCATAAAGCCGTCATGACGTCAGGAAAATGGGCCTTGGCAACATCAGTATTCTTCAGCTTAATCTATCTGATTTTTGGGGACATATTCATCAATATACTGACCAATATTCCGGATATCCGAAGCACTGCCGGGGATTATTTAATATGGGTTATCATTCTGCCGGTCATCTCGATCTGGTGTTTTCATTTCGACGGCATATTCATCGGGGCCACAGCCGCAAAATACATGCGAAACAGCATGGTGATCTCCACCGTTATTTATATCGCTTCATTGGTGATATTCTTACCCATATGGCAAAATCACGGATTATGGCTGAGCTATAGCATATTCATGGCGGCAAGGGCCATCACCCTTGCCCGCGAATATCCAAAAATTACCCGCCTGTAAAACTATATCAGGCTACAGCTGCCACTTACGCAAATGTTGTGGTTTTTCCTGATCACGCCACATCGCCTTGACATCGGCAATCAGGCCGCCAACTTCGAGCAAGCGTTCCATATCTGCGCCGGTAAGTGACTTATAGGCATCATGCGCAACAACCCCGATTACCGCAGCATAAGAATGATCTTCAAGGTCATCCAGTGAGGGTAGCAAATCAATATTATAAAATTTCTTGGCTTCTACGGGATCCGCAGCGGCATCATGTACATCAACCGTAAATCCTCTGCGGCGAAGGCCCTGAATAAGGTCTGTAACCTTGGTGTTACGCAGGTCAGGGCAGTTTTCCTTAAAGGTCAAGCCAAGCACCAGAATTTTTCCCTGCCCGGATAATTGCGCGCAAACCCGCTCTGCAATAAAGTCCGCCATACTGTCATTTATGGCGCGTCCAGCTAGAATAATCCGGGGATCATGGTTGATTTGACGCGCACGCTCTGCCAGATAAAACGGGTCAACACCAATGCAATGACCGCCCACAAGGCCCGGCGTAAAATTCAGAAAATTCCATTTGGTTCCCGCCGCTTCCAGCACATCATAAACAGATATGCCCAATTTTTGAAAAATCATGGTAATTTCATTGATAAAGGCGATATTGATATCCCTCTGGGCATTTTCAATAACCTTTGCCGCTTCTGCCGCGCGGATACTTGCGGCGGCAAAAGTGCCCCCTGTGGTAACCGCGCCGTATAATGCGGCCAACACATCGGTCACGTCATTATTCTGTCCGGCAATAACCTTGATAATTTTATCAACGGTATGCTCTTTATCTCCGGGATTAATTCTTTCCGGAGAATATCCAAGGAAAAAATCCTTGCCGCAAACAAGACCGGACTTTTCTTCCAGAATTGGCCCGCAAAGCTCTTCTGTCACGCCCGGGTAGACTGTGCTTTCAAAAACGACGATGGCCCCTTTTGTCAGTAACGGCCCAAGCAGTTCGCAGGAAGATTCAACAGGACCAAGATCCGGGCTGTTATCTTCATTAACAGGTGTCGGTACGGTGACAATATAAACGCTCGCGTCTTTTATCACGTCAGGATCGGTGGTCAGCGTAATAGAACTGGCTTCCAACCGCTTGCGGTCTATCTCTTCCGTTCTGTCAAAGCCACTGTTTAATTCTTTAATGCGTTCTTCGCTTATATCAAAACCGATCACATCAAATTTCTTGGCCATAGCAACGGCAAGTGGCAAACCCACATACCCCAATCCCACGACAACAATGCGACTATCAGGCGTAAAGGCAATATCAGTCATTTTTTTCCTGCTTTTTAAGATTAATTCTATTATTCTTCATATAAGGTTAATTTTATTCTTGCAACCCAGACCTTGTGGTATAATAAGATCATTAAAGAAATACTACTTTCTGCAAAAGGACTTAAATAAACACTCTGAGTTAATCTAGAATTTCGCGCCAATCATGCGCCAGCCTCGATGGATTTCCTGAAGATAACATATCATAAAGACTAGCAGTTTTATCTAACATTTGCCCACCATTTTTCCCCAAGCTTCTAAATTTAAGGCGCATCCGTTCGCGGGTCGGCTGATACCAGAATATTTCCAACGGCAGGGTCATATAAATGCCTTTATCAAAACTGCCATCGCCAAAATCGTTGGATGACATATCCGTAACACTTGCCCATACCCCAATGCGTATGCCATTGGAAAAACGGCGGGAAACATCAAAAGTAGCCCCATAGTCACCGGCCAAATATCGTCCCGCGCTTATTTTGCTTGTAATATTATACGTCGTATTTTCGTGATAATAGGTCACATGTCCCGTCAATGTCTCATAGTCCCGAAAAGAAAACAATTGATTGAAATCTCTTTGTTTGACCCAGTTTATATCAACGCCAAAGGCAAAATTCTGCTGATAAGGGCGATAGATAAATTCTGCGCCAATCCCGCCGTACATACTCTCTAATACCCCCCCAGTGATCCGCGCATATAAGTTTTGACCAATTTGAGCGTTATAATCAAGCGTCATACGCTCTAAGGCCGTTCTGCCTTCCTTCGCATAACGGGCGATATCACTTCTGACATTTGGGATATCCGGATTTTCATCCCCCGGTATTCTATCAATATCACCCACGATAAATTGTTTTAATTCCGCAGATAGCTTTAACTTTTTCGTCACCTGAACGGAGGTAAATAATTTTGCATAGATGTCTCCCCTAAATCTGCCGTCATTATTTCCGCCAAAATGGGTAACAGCCTCGGGCTTAAATCCCCAATCAAACCTAATATTTTTTTCTGGAAAATATTCATTCATGGCGATTTCAGAGGAAGCCGCACTGCCCGGCGCGGTGATTTCGCTGTTCGCCCAGATTTCTTCCGGACTACCTTGATATCGGTTGGCCTTTTCCAAATCATTTCGAAGGATGGAGACTTGAGATATTTCTATACCATCATCTTCCGATATAACGGTAAATTTTTCAATATTATCGGGCATATGGCGCGTCAGTATTCGTGCGGTACGACCTATATTTTTTATTTCCGTAAAATCTTGGCCCGTTTCTTTTTTTACAACCACTTCCTGTTTGGTATATTTTATTGACTTAGGCTCCAAGCCTGCCTTTTTCATATCATTAAATACCGCTTGAGATACGGCGTTGTTAGTTTTTTGAAGTAAGGCAGGTTCCATGGTACCAGCCGCCTGATCTCTATAATATACTACAGATTTACGGAAATTTTCCATGGCCATTTGGCCAATGGTATCAGACCGGGAGGCTTCATATTGCTGGAGCTCTTGTCCTTCATGGCTCATATGAATAAGCACATTTTCATAATGTTCCAAAACGGCCCCAAAAATCGTTAACCGGCTCAGGGCCGTATTTTCTTTTATGGAAAGCTTTAAAATTATTTTGTCCGGCCCCTGCTCAATCTCCGTGACCTTGGCCCCCAAACGCCTCAAACGATCAAACATAAGGTCACTGCCCTTATTTGAGATGGATATTTCCGGATATACTTCTTGTGAATGGTCCGTTTTTCGGCGTTCAATGATTGGTACTGGCGCAGCATCCCTGAACAGGCCCTTAAATTTCAAACGACGCAAGTTCTTCTTGAATGTAAACCGAATGCCAAATTGATCACCCTGATCTAAACCAACCGTAATATCCGCCCAGGGCGCAGGTTTATAATTTATACCAATATTAAACGCCGTTTTTCGTTCCAGATGTGAAAGATAGTCAATCTTCCTTGTGTCAACCCCGCTATATTCAATTTTTACGCTCAACCCTTTAACCGGGGGATAATATTCCGCACCGGCAAAAAAGGCCATTTCCTTACCAGAAAAGAAACTGCCTGTTCTGATGCCGCCGCTCGAGGTCGTGGCTGACCTTTCGTCAAAATTATCATCAAACAGACGGAACATATTACCCATTCCGCCCCGCGAACCGAGATAACCCCAGGCAAAGCCCATTGTAAAATCAAAATCATAATAACGTTTGCTGGCCACAATATATTCAGCCGCGTAACGGCCAGAACCCAGCGCGTCCTGAAGACCTATGGCCAGCTGCGGCCTGTAATTTCCTTCTGTCAGGAGCCTGACCTTCACATCAAGAGACCTGTCAACCCCCAATTGGCCAATATCTTCTTTGGCATAGCTCAAGGTCGTTTCCAGCCAAGGGGTCGCCTGCCATGTTGCAAAATATCGTGTGGTTTGATTTTCATAGTCAACGCCAACCGCAAGCGTTCCATCCGGAGCAAAACGTGCCGTTCGCATGTCCAGAAGACCAATCCCGCCAAAGCTGTTATAACTATTCGCGCCATTGGCCAATGATACCGCAGGAAAACACGACAAAAAACCAAGCCCGAATACAAAGGGAATAACGAGGTTTCTACGTCCAGATTTTTCTTTTTTTGCCACCCCTCAAACCGTTAATTTCGAATAAGAACGGCAATGGACGCAGCGGAGACCGCCAGATTTTGGAAAATACCCCCAATTTCTCGCACCAATGATAATGTATCATATGGGCTAAGGTCTGTTGGAACCACGATGGCTGTCCCGGGCGGAAGACTGATATCCCGGTCCCCGCCCCATGATGACAAGTTGATCGGCTTTGCCACCCCATTTGGATAAACAATATAAATACGCCCCTCATCCGCAGAACGGGTATAGCGGCCCACCTCATCAATATATTCGGAAATTCCCTTTCCCGGAATAAATTGTAAAGCGCCGGGATTTAACACATCCCCCATGGCAATGATAAAATTCGGTCTCTTCGGCATATAGAGTGAATCGCCCGCCTCCAATACCGTATCCAATGCAGGGCTAAGACTCAATTTCAGGGGATCAGCCTCTATCACCACACGCCCAATAAGTTCCGCATTGGCGAGCTGGTTTGTCAATTGCTGTGCCGCCATCAAAGACTCTGCCTCAATATTTTTCTTGACCGAAGCTGATATCATTGCGGATTGTAAATGCCTTGCGGTTTTTTCAAGTTCCGCGCGCTGGATTTCTTTCACCCTGTTTCGCGTAAAAATCGCGCCGTAGGTATAGGCTTGATCGGTAACGCCGCCCGCACGCTGCATCAGATCAGAAAGTTTTTCCCCTTTTCTGATTGTATAAACACCGGGCTGCAAGAATTCCCCGGACAACAAGACTGCGCCCGCCTCAAAATTGGAATATTTCGAGCCAACGCGTATGCCGCCGCCCGGATTGATGGTCACCTCTCCAAGGTCCGTCTGACCTGCATCAATATAACTCCATTTCATTTCAAGGCCGCCGGATCCTGAGCCTGTATCAAGACTGGTCACTTCAATATTCGTCATATTGGCATCATTTGATGTTCCGCCGCTTACCGCGATGAGGGATGATATCGGTGTATTCCGGGTCACAGGATAAACGCCGGGAAGACGAATTGCCCCATCGACAGACACAATATATTCAAGAATGAACGGCAATAGATTGCTCACTTCTTTATATATTGCCGGGCAATTGGGTGTGCTTTTCTCGCCCGCGCTCTCTGCTTTTTCCTCCGCCATTCTTTCCAGTAAAACCTGTTGATCCAGCTGACCATCCAAAGGCGTCGCTGATCCGAAATTTTCGTCCTTCGATGCGATGGCCTCTTCAACCTCTTTTCTGACAAAAACCGCCCGGGTCGCCGTGGCAAATCGATTTGACTGCGTATCATTAATGATCCGTGCCAAATTTTTCAGGGGCCGGCAAAATTTTGGATTGTCTTTGCCATCCGGCAGCATTGGTGGAATAGAATATTCTCCTGATACAATAGCATCCCTGACAAATTCAGAGATAAGAAAGGCGACATCAGACCGGCCAAGAAATATAACTTTATCCCTGTCTTTTAACAGGATTTCCGTGCCAACATTCAATATTTTCTCTGGATTAAAGGCTTTCAAAAATCTGGTTTGGGTTTTTTCTTCAACCCGTTCAATCAATCCAAATAACAAATAGGGGTTATCTTTAAAATTATTGACATCCCCTATTAAGCTTTTCACCGACTTCGCGCCGGCTAACGACCTGTAACCCGGCGTTTTAACATGACCAACAAGTTCCACTTTTCCGGATTGAGAATTTTCAATTAAACTGGCAATAAGTGCCTCGCCGCCGCGGATACGTTTATCTTCTTTTAAAGTGCTAAAATGTTGTTTCCCGGTATTATCAAGAAACACCTGAGAAATTTCATATCCGGAAGGCCGCAAGGTACCCCCCGCCAACGACATCGCCTGTTTGATAGAAATATCATTCACCCCGCTGGGCAATTCATAAATTCCCGGCCTGACCATTTCCCCATCAAGGGCAATAGTTGCGCCAATCGTTGGCACAATGATCCTGTCACCGTCATTCAAGGTCTCAAAACCGGCGCCTGCCCCGTTCAGCAACTGATAAATATCAAAAACAGTATTTTTACCATTCCGAATAATCGTGATATTTCTTAATGACCCTGTCTTTTTCACACCGCCGGCGCTGATCAGAATTTCCAGAGGAGATGCCAGACTGGACGTACGAATCAAGCCGGGCTGGCCAACTTCCCCAACCACCAAAACAGAAATGCTTCTGACTGATGCAAGAGAGACATAAACTTCCGTACCAATGATGCTCTCTTGAACCTGGTTTGTTAAAATTGATTTAAATTCACCCAGACTAATCCCTGTAACAGAAATCGGCTTAAGGTCAGGAATGATCACACGCCCCTCAAGATCAACCTTAATCGTATAATTTTGAGACTTTGCTCCCTGAAGGGTTACGATAAGCTCATCACCAACACCCAGTTTATACGTGTCAGAGATACTTCCTGTTAAGACATTGTCATATGACGGAATATTTTCAAAAATCAAATAACCATATTGTGAAATTTTAGAATTCAGTCTCTTGTGAAAATCCGCTTCGAGCCGTGAAATTTTAGCATTTTCTTTCTTGCGTTGCTCAAGGCGTGCCTTTTGACGTTCATTAAAGGCATTTTGACGCGCCTGATCCAGGGGGGAAACAACCGTGGTATTGCCCCCTCTTGATTCTGCCTGATTTTTCAGAGCCTCAAGCATTGCAGGGTCAAGCGACTGAGCAAAAAGAGATTGATGTAAAAACGCTATTCCAGTAATGAGAATAAAGACAACCCTCTTTAAGAAGTAATATTTCCTCGTCATTTTCTTCTTATTCCTCAATCTATTTTCTAAATTTATTACATGAAATATTTTTTCTGAGAATGTAACATATATGATAATATGCGCAAGCAATTGGTGAAGAATTCACCGTAGGCGAACCGGCTTGACCCACCAAGCTGGAGAAGTGCTATTTATGGTGCCCGCAACCCTTCGGGCGGCTTCTTCGCTTGAATATATTCCAAAGCATGTTGCGCCGCTTCCGGACATGCCTGCAAAAAGACAATTATCACTTGTTTTAATCTGCGCAATGACTTTATCTATCACCGGATTAATTGCACAGGCATCACCTTCCAGATCATTCCCCGCAGCATTCAGGATTTCCTGCAATTGCCATTGATCTTCAATGATCGGCGGAAGTTTTCTCGGGCTTGAGAAGCCTCTCTTTGTGCGCCCCTTGAATATATCAGATGTAGAAACAGCTATCCCCGGATTTACCAGACAAAGGAAAAGCGGGAAATTTATTGTGATGGGGTCAAGTTTTTCACCCATGCCGGTCATATGCATTGTTTGGCTTGCCATACATACGGGCACATCCGCCCCTAATGATAACAATATTTCATCCAAATCTGTTTCCGTCACTGATATTTGCCATAATTCTATCAAAGCATGGATCGCCGCCGCCGCATCAGCCGAACCACCGCCAATACCGGATGAAACAGGCAAGTTTTTCACAAGGGTAATCTGCGCCCCCTTCGTAAGGTTAAATTTCTTTCGCAATACGCATGCGGCTTTAAGGATAATATTATCCTTAAAGCCGATCAATTCCGTTGCAAAGGGGCCGATAATACCAAGAGATATTTTATCAGAAGCAAGCACGACTATTTCATCGCCATAATCCGCGAATACAACCAGACTGTCCAAAAGATGATAGCCATCTTCTCGCCGTCCGGTAATCAAAAGGTCAAGATTAATTTTTGCCCGCGCCAAACGGGAGATTTTATTTTTTACCATCCCTGATTTTTATTTTAATTTTGGCAATAAGGTCTTCATCCGGTTTCAGGGAAAGCGCGTGACGCCATTGAAATCTCGCCTCATTTTTACGGCCTATGGCCCAATAGGCATCCCCTAAATGATCATTTATGGCCCAGTCGTCTGTTTGAAGTAAGACGGCCTTTTCCAGATATTCAACTGCCTTTGGCATATCTCCCAAACGGTACATGGCCCAGCCCAGACTATCAACAATATATCCATCATAGGGCCGCAGTTCTACGGCACGTTCAAGCATTGCCGTGGCTTTATTGATATTTATGCCCATATCAACCCAGCTATATGCCAGATAATTCAAAACCTGTGGCTGATCCGGCCGCAGTTCAAGCGCCTTAAGAAAATCGGCTTCTGCCAAATCCCATTTTTTAACCTGTTCGCGGACAATACCCCTTGTATAAAAAATGCTCCAATGACGCTCTTGAATGACCGAAATACCCTCTATATAGCGTGAATAGGCCTTTTCAGCCGCATCAAACCGGCTGTTCATACGATTAATATCCCCAAGCGAACCAAGAATTTCTCTTTCCTTGGGGAATTCGCGCGAAAGATTACTCATGGCTTCTATGGCCTCATCCAGGCGATCCATTTTTTCAAGAACCCAGGCCATTTGTAATTTGGCCCTGAAATATAAGGCATGCTCAACGGGAATCTCGCCATAGCTTTCCATGGCTCCATCATAAAATTTATCTGCCTCGAATATCTGTCCCAACAAATAATCGGCAATATAAAAGTCATCTTTCAAAAAACTGGCAAACCGCAAATAAGTAATAGCCGGCACGCGGATATCATCCTGCATTAAAAAATTTGCCGCCGTATAGAAAATTTCGGCGACCGCATCTTTTTCAGAAGTAAGAAATGACCTTGCCTCTATGTCATTTTCCAAGTTATATAATGCCCGCCGAAGCCGAACATTATCCGGTGCCTTTTCTATGTAGTTTTCATACAATTGGCGGGCATCTTCGCTTCGTCCCAGCCGGCGAAGCAAAATACCATAGGATTCCACCGTACGCAGCGACAACGCTCCCGGAACAACCAATGATTCCGAATACATTTTTTCCGCCAACTGTGTTTTCCCAATATAGTCATAAAGTAACCCGGCATGAAATTTTTTAAAATCATTGAAACCTTTTCGTTCCAGCAATACCTTTACC
Source organism: Emcibacter sp. (assembly GCA_026982375.1). GTDB lineage: Bacteria > Pseudomonadota > Alphaproteobacteria > Sphingomonadales > Emcibacteraceae > Paremcibacter. The sequence continues at coordinate 12,479 of JALSHF010000044.1, forward strand.
GTTTCCTCTGATTCTTCATTTTTGCCTTGTGACAGCAAAACCCAGCTTTGAAATAACGGCTTAAACAAACCATAAACGCCCGCATCCCCCATATTTTCCAGATTTAAAAAAGCCGCGTCATGATTGCCGGCTTTAAATTGCTCCAGAAACAGGAACATTTGAACCATACTGTTCGAAATATCAGATTCGGTAAGTTTATGAGCTACTTTTAAAGCAGAATCATACCGGCCATCCGCAATAAAAATCGTAAAAGATTTCCTTAAAATCATTTGATTGTCAGGATCCAGCAGTAAAGCCTTTTCATGAAAATCTGCCGCAGCCCGTAAATCATTATGAATTGTCGCATGCAGGCCCGCCAGATATTCGCCGTAAGGCTGATCTGGAACCTGCTTGAGATCGCCTGTGCCATTGCTGGCAAAGGCCGCGCCAAAAGAGAAGATAAAGCATGCCATCCCGACCCATAAAACAGAGGTTGCGCCACTTAAAATATCCGTCAAATCTTGTCGTTGGTTTTTCAATCCTTGCTCCAGTTTTAGCCAGTAGCTCTACATATTTGGATAATTAGGGCCACCGCCGCCTTCCGGCACTGTCCAGTTAATATTCTGCGTTGGGTCCTTGATATCACAAGTTTTACAATGAACGCAATTTTGCGCGTTTATCTGCAAAGCTGGATTTTCTCCCTTTTCATCCGTAATGAACTCATACACGCCCGCCGGACAAAAACGCGCCTCTGGCCCGGCATAGAGCGCATAGTTCACCTTAACAGGCACCGTATCATCTTTTAAGATCAAATGACACGGCTGGTCTTCTTCATGGTTGGTATTGGACAGAAAAACGGATGATAATTTATCAAAGGTGATAACGCCGTCAGGTTTGGGGTAGTCAATGGGCGTCGATTCCTGCGCGAGCTTCAGACATTTATGGTCTTCCTCATGACTGAATGTCCAAGGCAACAGAAAGCCAAGCCCCAGATTATTGATCCACATATCAAAACCAGCATATAGGGTACCCAAAAAAGCGCCGAATTTATGAATGGACGGCTTTGCGTTGCGTACCCTGTAAAGGTCTTTATAAACCCAGCTTGCTTCAAAAAGGGCCGGATATTCCGTTAATTCATCCTTGCCTTTCCCCTCTGCCACAATCTCCTTAAAGGCCGCCTGTGCCGCCATCATGCCTGTTTTCATGGCATTATGAGAGCCTTTTATGCGCGGCACATTGACAAAGCCCGCGCTACATCCGATGAGAGCGCCGCCCGGGAAAGTAAGTTTCGGAATAGACTGAAAACCGCCTTCATTAATGGCCCGCGCCCCATATGATATACGCCGCCCCCCTTCTAATGTCGGCCGGATAGATGGATGGTTCTTAAATCTTTGCATCTCATCGAAAGGCGACAAATAGGGGTTTGAATAGTCCAGACCAACGACAAAACCGATGGCCACCTGATTATCTTCAAGATGATAAATGAACCCGCCGCCAACTGTTGCCTTATCCAGGGGCCAGCCCTGCGTATGGATTACGGTGCCTTCTTTATGATTCTCTGGTTTGACTTCCCATAATTCCTTGATGCCAATGCCATAGGTTTGTGGCTCCTTGCCGTCCCGCAAATTAAATTTTTCAATCAGCACTTTCGCGATCGACCCTCTAACGCCTTCGGCAATGAAGGTATATTTACCATGCAATTCCATGCCCGGCATATAGGTGTCTTTTTTGCTGCCGTCAGCGGCAACGCCCATATCGCCTGTCAAGACGCCTTTAACAGCACCATTCTCATGATAAATAATGTCGGCACCGGCAAATCCCGGAAAAATTTCAACGCCCATATTTTCGGCCTGCTCCGCCAGCCAGCGGCACAGGTTACCAAGGCTGATGATATAATTTCCAGTATTACTCATCAAGGGCGGCAGCATGAAATGAGGCATGCATATCTTACCCTTTTCCTTCATTATCCAATGCTCATTTTCCGTCACCGGCGTTAATAACGGCGCGCCCAATTCTTTCCAGTTGGGCAAAAGTTCATCCAAAGCAATGGGATCAATCACAGCACCCGATAGAATATGTCCGCCAACTTCCGAACCCTTTTCCAGAATGCAAACCGAAAGCTCCCTGCCCTCGTCATCAGCCAGTTGCTTCAGGCGGATTGCAGCACTCAGCCCCGCAGGCCCCGCGCCAACAATGACCACATCATATTCCATGAATTCGCGTTCCATAACATCCTCTTTTCTAATTTTGGCCCGATTCTCATTATGTGGGCGCAAATCTATCCAGACCATCTATCCCGAAGTTACTCTAAAGGTTACCGGCGGGTCAATAAAACTATGTCATATTACCATCGTAGCCGCTTTTTATATACGCTGCCGCATCCTGTCTGCATTATAATAGTATAAAATATGCAGAATTTCAAACATACGTTTGTTTTTTATCTGCTTGAAGTTTTAAATTTACCGCAAACTGCGGGGGGAAAAGCAGCTATTGGGCCTGAATTATCTTGTAACCAGACACAGGCAGATGGGAAAGCCTGTTATTCGACCAGATTTAACCTGATTTATTCTGACTTTGTGAGGCATCTTGCCAGAGGGATTTCATCGCGTGAAATAAGGTTGGCCGTGACGCCGCAAGATATAACTGATTGTCAGGCAAATTTTCCTTAAGCCTTTTATAAGCGGTTCCCAAAGAATGATAGGGCATATTGGGGAATAGATGATGGGTCGCATGAAAACGCAGGCCAACAGGGGCCCATAATGCCGACAAAAAACCACCCGGAACGTCAACAGAATCAAGAAACTGTTCCGCGACCGTCATCTTTTGATCCCCGGGATTACGGTAGGCATGGGCACCTAAAGTCCGGATGCTGTTCATAAATAAAACCAGAAAAACCACCGCATACCAAACGACAAAAAACTTGGCCGGTAAAAAGCCCTGATACCATAGTCCGATAGCAGCCCAGCCATAGAAAAAGGCGAAAAATTCCTGCAATCGCCAGTATTTCCCATCACGTTCCGTATGGGGCGGGCGGCGATAATCCATATCAATGGTAAGCGATGAGGCCCGTTGCCAGAGCAACCGACCAAGCGGCGGAAAAATCCAGCCAAGGGGCGTAAGAATAAGGTAACGCAGCGCAATAAGCGCCGGCAGGAAAATAGAAGAAATCACATACCAGACATTTTTCCAGGGGTTTTGCACCCCAAAAGGAAGATATTCCCCATCAAGCCTGGTGCCGTAAACATCCCGTTTATGATGGTCATTATGCACGCCTTGATACATAAACATGGGCACCATAACCAAAAAACCACAGGCCACATTCCATATAATTTTAAAAGCCGTCATCGTTCCCTTTTTGAAATGGACTATTTCATGGATAAAAATAACCGCGCGGTATAAGGCAAAAACGGCAACAAAATAAGATATTATGCCAATGGCGGAGAAACTGTCAGAGATCACCGTTAAGGCAAAAGCCACGGCCCCCAGCGTGATGGAGAATAAAAAATCAAGCCAATAGATGGCCTGATTGGCCTTCATCAGGTCTTTCACCAAGGCACGGGCTTCCTTTAAGGGGAAATCCTCCGCTTTGACTTTCACTTCCTTCGGCATTTATGTCACTTTCAAAAAAACATTCAATATACTTGGCCTAACAAACTTGGCAACAATATATTCATCCCCCTCTTCATAGTCGAATATATCTTGTTTGTAATTCATATCTTCAATAGCCGCTGCGCTACATTGTTTTAGGTCAAAAGTAAATATCCGTAATGATATAATTTCGCCCAAGTTACAGTTTATGATGTTCTCGATTGCTTAGTTGGGGGTGAAATGCATAATATACCCACATTGGTAAAAGCATTTGGTAAGAAAAAAATAATGAGTTTCGCTTAATATGGCTGGCATGGATATTTCTATAGAAAACCGGTTTAATCATATGCCTGATAATATGGAAGAAAGAGACATTTTGTCTCTCCTGCAATGGTATGTGGATTCGGGCGTGAATGAAACCATTGATGATCTGCCGCAAGATTGGTTTGAACTATCCCGATCACTCTCAAAAAATCCACCTGAGAAACCGCCCTCACCTACGGAGAAATCCGGTGTTCTTCCAAAGAAAATGGTGTCCATAGAGCATATCGCGCAAGACGCCGCACGCATGGCGGCTTCCTGCAACAGCCTGAGGGAGCTTAATGACGCTATAAAAGACTTTGATGGGTGCAGTTTAAAAAAAATTGCGACAAATACTGTCTTTTCTGATGGGAACACGGATAGCGATATCATGGTGATTGGTGAAGCACCGGGCGTTGAAGAAGACCGGCATGGCAAAGCGTTCTTAGGCGAAAATGGCCAAATGCTGGACCGCATGTTCAAAGCCATCGGACTGTCTCGCGAGGATGATTTCTACATCACCAATATTTTACCTTGGCGTCCCCCGGGAAACCGCAAACCATTGGCGGAGGAAATCACCATTTGCCTGCCTTTTATCCGGCGACATATAGAGCTTTTCAACCCCAGATTGCTCATCTTATTGGGCGGCATATCAACAAATAGCCTTATGGGGTCTGATCTTGGAATCACGCGCCTTCGCGGGAAATGGCTGGAATATGACCTTTGCGGCAAGACCATTCCGGTTCGACCCCTGTTTCATCCCGCTTATTTATTGAAACAGCCCAAAGCCAAGGCGGACACATGGAAAGACCTGCTGGAAATTAAAGCTGAAATTGGCGAGAAAACAGAATGATTTCATTTCCTCATTATAAAAATCATATGGTTCTTTTTCTATTTCTTTTTTGGCCAGCAACCCTGCATGCCAAAATGGTGACACAGAATCCATACGCCATTCCCGAGATCAAATTAAAAAACGCAGAAGGTCAAGATATATTGCACGAAGCAGACTTTAACCTGTTAAGCACGGCTGACGCAAAACGATACAAGAAAATTTTCCTTCTGCAAGAAGGGGGAAATTGGAAGAAGGCGGATAAGCTGATCAAACAGCTGGACGACAAGCTATTACTGGGCCATATTTTATATCAAAGATATATGCACCCCACCGAATATACCTCACGTTATCGCGAACTGGCCAAATGGATGCTGAAATATCCTGATCACCCGGGGGCCAAAAGAATATATGACCTCGCAAAAAAGAAAAATGGCGGCAAAGGCCAAAAACTTCATAAACCCATTCCGGCCCTGGCCCTAAATTTTCCGGCGGACAAACCGATCCGCACGGCAACCGTACCGCTTGCCAATAAAAATATACCATCTGCCGGTCCTGAAACAATTGACCCGATTGCCCCTCAGACAAGACCGAAACATATAAAATCTGACCGCGTTGATATTTATAACCTGAAAACCAGGATCAAAAGATATCTGCGGCGCGGCAACCCGGAACGGGCTGAAAAAAGATTATGGGCCTTTGAACGCCGCAAGCTCTTGTCACCGACGGAAATTACTAAAATCCTCGGTGACATTGCCGGAGGTTATTTTTTCAAAAATCAGGATGCCAAGGCACTTGCCCTAGGCGCAATTGCCTCAGAATATTCTCATGACACAGCATCACAGCCCGACTGGATTGCCGGACTTGCCGCATGGCGGCTGGGCGACTGCGGCACATCCGCGCAACATTTCGAAAAAGTCGCCAATTCCCAAGTGGCCGGTGACTGGACGTCTGCTGCGGGTGCTTTCTGGGCGGCCCGCGCGCATCTTGTTTGCCGCCAACCTGACAAGGTGGCGGGATTACTCAAAAAAGCCGCCAATTATCATCGGACTTTTTATGGGTTGATCGCCGCGCGGCAGCTCGGACAATTACCCGTAATCAATTGGTCGGCCCCCGAATTCACCAAGGATCACTTCAACCTGATCAAAGACTTTCGCAGCGTGCAACGCGCCATTGCTTTGACCCAAACGGGGAAAACAATGCTGGCTGATATGGAGCTTAGCGATACCTGGCAACGAACAAGGGGCGACAAGCATGAAGCCTTGCTTGGGCTGGCCTCAAAATTGGGGCTTGCCGGAACACAGTTAAAAATCGGCAAGATCGAAGAACAAAAACGCCGAACGGCCCTTGACAGTACGCTTTATCCCATTCCGGACACAACGCCCGAAGGGGGATTTACGCTCGACAAAGCCTTGATGTTTGCCATCATCCGGCAGGAATCCGAATTTAACAGCTGGGCCAGAAGTCATGCGGGCGCACGCGGGATCATGCAAGTGATGCCGCGCACAGCAAGCTATATATCACGCGACAGGTCATTACGGTTTGGCAGTAGAATAAAACTGGATGATCCCAAATATAATATGGCTCTGGGACAACAATATGTTCATGATATGCTTGGGAAAAACTTTGCTGATGGCAATCTTTTCAAAACTCTGGTCGCCTATAATGCCGGCCCCGGAAACCTGAGGAAATGGGAGCGAAAAACCAACTTTCAGGATGATCCATTATTGTTCATCGAATCTATCCCTGTCCGTGAAACCAGAAATTATATTGAACATGTTGTCAGTAATTTCTGGATTTATCGCATGCAAATGAACCAAACAATTGATACGCTGGATACGGTTGCAATAGGCAAATGGCCCATGTATATTTCTCAAGATACCAATCATACGAAAAGACAAAAACATGCCGCTCGATAATAATATTGAATTTCTGCCCCTTAATATCGCCATATTAACCGTTTCAGACACACGAACGCTGGAGAATGATACCTCCGGTCAGATATTGATTGATCGCCTGACCAATGCGGGCCACAAGCTTGCCGCGCGCGCCATCGTCAAGGATGAAAAAAGCGATCTGTCCGCCAAGCTGTCAGAATGGATCAAGGATGATGATATTCAGGTTATTATTTCCACTGGCGGGACGGGACTTACGGGCCGCGATATAACGCCAGAGGTTTTTCACAGCCTTTATGATAAGGAAATAGAAGGATTTGGCGAAATATTTCGTCTGATTACCTATAAACTTATCGGAACATCCACCATGCAGAGCCGCGCGACCGGCGGCGTTGCGGGGGGAACCTATATGTTTGCCTTGCCCGGATCCAACGGGGCCTGCAAAGATGGCTGGGACAATATATTCAAAGAACAACTGGATATACGTTTCCGGCCCTGTAACTTTGCGGAAATGATGCCGCGTCTGATCGAGTGATATTTCTTTTTCATCATAATAGATTATATACAAATTGGTCTTTTCTTTACGAAAGAACAACATAACGGGATTATAACTCACATATGGCCTGGGCCCCTTGCCTTTGTCCATTCTGGAGAGCTGTTATGTCAAAAAATATTGCGATTACCATTGTCCAAGATAACAAGACAATCAACAAAACATATATTGATCTTCTAAAACAGCATTATAGCGTGAAAGTGGTTGATATTGACGCAATCGCCATGGAAAGCTTCATAGATTCCGAACTTATGATCGTGCAGATTAACCTGAATGACCCAAATGTCATAACTCCCCTGAAGGCCTTAATGGCTTTACCCGAACGAAGCCATATTCCAACCCTTTTCCTGCTGCGTGAATTCTCGCGGCGTGAAATAATACAAGCCAGCACACTTGGCGCAACGGACTATACGACCTATCCCTGTCCAGAGGATAATTTTCTAGAGCTCATTAACAATATGATCAATAAATCCGGAAAAAAAGCATGGGAACAATTATCAGAAACGCAGGAAGAGGCCCTGAAAGTCAGCCTGAAGGTTGTTGAAAAAACTTTTCACAACGCGTCACTGGGCTTGGAAGTATCCCAAAAAGACGTCAAAGACAGTTGCAACCTTATCATCGAAGCCACGGCGAAAGACGGCTTAACCGACTGGATGAATGCCATTCGCCAGCATCATGATTATACTTACCGCCATAGCATGATGGTTTGCGGTTACCTGCTCTCTTTTGGTATGCTCTTGGGCGTCAGTAAAACAGATTTACAGATGCTCGCGGTTGGCGGCATGATCCATGACATCGGAAAAGCCAAAACGCCTTTGGAAATACTGGATAAACCAACGCAATTAACAGCGGAAGAAATCGACGTCATTAAAAAACATCCCGAAGACGGTCGTCATATTTTGGAAAAAGAAAACTGGGACAAGGTAATGATAGATATCGCGGCGCATCATCATGAAAAACTGGATGGGACGGGCTATCCAGATGGACTAAAAGGGGCGCAGATCAGTGATGCTGTTCGCATAGCCTCTATTGCCAATATATTTTCCGGTCTAACCGATAAACAGCCCAACAAACCCGCAATGACAGCAGAAAAAGCCATTGAAAGAATGCTGGAAATGGATGATCATCTGGACTTCCCCCTTGTTTTATCATTTCGTGATGTTGTTTTACCCAGCAAGATAAATATCGAACAATACAAGCGATAAACGCCTTAACCATATGGCAACCAATGATTGCTATCCTTTCAACATATATAAAAATATATCGCGCCCTAAAATAACGTAATAGAAAAGATATGTTGAAGAATAAGCATGTCACTATTGTTCAGGATAACAATATACATGACAGGTCATTCATTGATCTCGTGAAACGCGACCATGCCATTAAACTGGTGGATGCAAAGTCACTGTCTATAGATGACTTTAAGGATTCTTTACTTGTCATTGCGCAGGTTAAACTCACAGACCCAGAAGCCATTCGGCCCTTAAGGCATAAAATGTCCATGCTCGAAGAAAATCATGTTCCGGTACTTTTCTTGCTCGACGATTTTAATAGAAGAGAAATTGTTCAAGCCAATATTCTGGGGGCAACTGATTATGTCCCCTACCCTTGCGATGAAAAATACTTCATTGAGCTTGTGGCTAAACTGGTTAACATTGTTGTCGAGCAGGCATGGTCGAAACTATCCAAAACGCAGGAATCTGCGCTAAAGGTAAGCCTGAAGGTCGTCGAAAAAACCTTTGCAAATGCCGCAGCAGGCTTGGAAATTTCTCAGGATGAAGTCAAAGACAGTTGCAACCTGATCATAGAGGCCACGGCGAAAGACGGCCTTACGGACTGGATGAATGCCATCCGGCAACATCACAATTATACTTACCGCCATAGCATGATGGTTTGTGGTTATCTGACCTCTTTTGGCATGCTGCTTGGCGTTCAAAAGACGGATTTGCAGACATTGGCTGTTGGTGGCTTGTTACATGATATTGGCAAATCCATTACGCCGTTGGAAATATTAGACAAGCCGAGCGTTCTTTCACCAGAAGAATGGGACATTATGAAGGAGCATGCGCTGGATAGTGGTAATATACTGGAAAATAATCAATGGCCCGCCGAGATGGTCGATATCGCCACCCATCACCATGAAAAACTCGATGGCTCTGGCTATCCCCACGGTTTGAAGGGCGCAAAGGTAAGTGATTTGGCCCGCATGGCTGCCATAGCAGATATATTTTCCGGATTAATTGACAAGCGGTCTTACAAACCCGCCATGTCACCGGAAAGAGCCATTGAAATCATGTTAAGCTTATCAGATGAACTGGACATTCCTCTGGTCAAAGCCTTCCGCGCCGTAGCTCTTACGGGACCAACGAAGAAAATTTTATGTTAAAAGCTATACTGCAGGGCCGTAAAAATGTTGCTGCTATCTTTGAATTGGCCAAAAAAACTGTAATTAGCCTGCCCATAAAATATATTCCCGCCCGCTTCGATTTTTAAATTATCACGAATTTTATAAGTGGCTTTAAGGCGCAGGTAACCATCCTTGTCAGAAGGCGAGTAAAAATTGAACAAACCCAGTCTTAAATTTTGCTGCATCAATAATTTGGTTAAGCGGATTGTAAAAATATGCCTGTTCTGCCGATCCATAATAGCCCCGGCCGGCAATGAGGCAAGATAATCATCATAGCTTAATTTATGTTCAAGATAATATTGCACCGAGCCTGTCAATTCGGCGGCAATTTCCTGCTCATAGCCCACAAGAAGTCTGAATTCGTCATTACGCACGAGCGGATTTAGAGCTGACCCCTCCTCACTTTTATAATAGCCAACCTCAATAGTCCCTATGCCCTTTGATATCGGGCCGCGTGCGCTGGCGCCGAATGTTTGAAGCTTCGGGAAGGTGGCATTTCCTGTCGTTATATCCTGACCCGCCGGACTTTTCCAATAGCCGTTATAATAATAGACCGCTGTCTCAATTGCGCCAAATGACCGGTAAAGACGTAACGCCAGCTCATCATTTTCAAACCATCTGTCCGGCCGGTCATCAATCACCGGATTTGCGCGACCCCTTGACCCGCCCGTCCCCCGGTCATAAAAGGATATACGCGTGCCATCAATAAAACGGTCCGCATCAAACCTTGGCATATAAATTATATCAAGATTTAAATCACCAAAGAAAAAAGCCGTTTTGATAGCATCCGATGGTGCCTTTAAATATTCATCATCCCGCCCGATGAAGAAGCTGTTCCAGTCCTTTGGAAAAAGGTCATTGATAAAGATCAGGTCACCCGTCCCCCATGTCAGGACTTGACGGCCCATTTTAACGTCCAGAGAATCCATGGGACTGAAAGTAATATTGGCCTTGCGAATATCTACAAATCCCTGCCCCCTTTCCAAATCAATGGAATGGTCATTCAAAACAGGGTCATAGAGAAAATCTGACACAAAATTAATTGTCAGTTTTTCCAGCGCTTTTTCAATATCCAGCTGAAGCCGCATTTCACCAAGGCTCATTTGTTTTTGCAAATCATCTGATTGAAGCCGCGTGCCTATCCGGCTTTCCAGAAAACCGCTTAAGTCAAAAGGCAGTGCTTGCTCTTCTTCATCCATTTGCGACATGGCGGCAAGGTCACCCAGACCTTCCGGCAGAAGAATTTCCTGAGCCCGGATATTCTGTGAAAAAATCAACAAAGCTAATGCGGTTATTCCCCGTAATATCATCAAAATCACCTTAGGTATTTAATAGGCGCTTTGCGCAAATATCGTTCTGAAAAGATTTCATCCGGCAATCCCACATCATATTTCACGGCACTATAATCCATCAGTGTCTTGCCGCCTGACCGGTTATCTTCCATGCTGGCAGACGTCACCGTTGGATGGCCCGAAACCATCTCAACCTTCAAGGCCGTATAGCTGCGGATTTTCTGCCCCTGATCATCGTAATATTCAGTCTTTACGGGCAGAAATGTTGCCTTATGTATCCAGCTTTTATAAGAAGAAAATTCAACAGATTTTGGGTCTTTCGGCGTGCTTTTTACCACATAAAAATTGTCATTTTCTTCCACCATCTCGTGATTGTCTTCATTAATCCCCCGGCCTGAAACATCTTCGTAATAAAAATGAGAACCAACGAAACTGGTTCTTTCGTCGCTTGCCGCGATGCGTTTCACCAGATCCAGCGCCGGCAAATATAACCAGCGGTCATCATCCCGATCCATATTTTTGATCACCATAAAGACCATCTTCTTTACATCAGCCGGCTTATTGAAATAGACATAGAATTTCTGGCCGCCATCTATTTGTTCATCCCCGGCTTGATCATTATCTTTACGCAAGATAACAAATTCACGTGCCCGCTCGCGCCCTTGGGAATCAATGATGCGCATATTGACCTTGGCACGCCCGTCATCCCCCTTGTAATAGGAAACATGGTTGGCTTTTTTAACCACCTCCATCACATCCATCCCTGTGACATCAAAGGCGAGTGCCGGACTTGCCGAGCCGGCCCAGATAACAGATAAAACCAAAACTGCTTTGAACAGATATGCCATATTATGTCCTTTCCATTTTCTTTTTAAACAACAGGCCTTCAAACAGGCGGATCAATGCGGGAAGAATGGTTAATGTGGCCAGTCCGGCCAAAATCAATATTGCCGAGATAAACACACCAACCGTTTTATAAGGCACCAATGGGGCGGCGAGCAACGGCAGAAAGCCAATACCAACCACAATCACATTGCGGGTAATCGCCCTGGCAGGTTCCCCGAAAACGGCAACATAAGTTGTTTTCCAGTCCGGATAATTCTTTCTGAGTTCCCGGCTGCGCACCAGAAAATGTATGGCGTAATCAACCGCAAGGCCAAGGCTGAGCGAAGATAATACCGCAACCGGCATATCATAATCCTTGCCAATCAAGCCAATAATGCCGTAGATCATCCCAATAGTGAAGGTCAGCGGGATCATGGCCAGCGTCCCCCACCATAAAGACCGGAATAGAAACACCATCATAATAAAGACAATGATAAAGCTTCCGATGAAGGCTTCGGCCATGCCAGCCACCATTTTATCCTGCCAGATGACATTGATATAGGTTAGCCCAAACCAGTCATGGCTGATGCCCTCAGGCGCGGGATTGTCCCTGAAGAACTGATCAACCTTGTCAATCAAAAGGCTCATGTCACGGTTGTCACCACTTTTTAATTGCAGCCACATATTGGTTTTCTTATAGTCCGGCGTCACGAAATGCCATAGGTCTTGCGGCCGGTGGCTATTCTGATAGGTGATCAATGTTTCCGCAACCGCAGAACGGCTGGCCGGAATACGGTAGGCCTCTTCATCCCCCATGAAAAGCTCACGATGCACGGTTTTCACCACATCGGACAGACTATTGCTTTTCCCGACCAGCCCTGTGGTTTGCAGGTATTTTTGCAGGTCGCTCATATAGGTCAAGACTTGCGGGTCTTTAAATATTTCTTCCTTGGACAGATATTCACCAACCCAGGTCAGCGCATCGTCCCAGGCCTCCCAATCCTCATCGGAAACATTTTCCATATGCTGCTCGATTTTAGCAATCAGGAGCGCGATAAGCTGCTCGCGGTCACGGGCCTCCACAAGTAAGCCGTCCACCTCGGAGGCTATTTTATTCAATGGTCTCATCGCATGCGTTTGCATGCCCACTTTAAGGCCTTGGGCAAAAAGAGGGAGATTGGCCTTTTCCGCATCCGGACCTTTCAGAACAAGATAGGCCATATAAGTGCCCGCGAAACGTTCGTTCAATGCCCTGTCCGCGACCCGGATTTCATGATTTTCCGAAAACCATTTTACAGGGTTGTCATTAACGACGATCCTGTCTATGCCAACCCATGCCACTGCCGCCAGTGCAAAAACGCCTAAAATGATCACTTTCGCGCCGCGAAAAGTAATGCGGCCCAGTCCATTTAATGCTTTGGCCAGCGGGCTGTTGTTATCCATGTCTGTATGATCAAGCCCAAAATCAGCAAATGTCTCCTCTGACATGAGCATGATATAGGCCGGAACCAGCGTAATGGTAAAAAGCCAGGCCAGAATAACGCCAATAGACACGAATAAACCAAATGTCTGCACAGGCGGTATCGGGGTCAGGGCAAGGGAGGCAAAACCAACCGCCGTGGTCAGCGTTGTGAACAGCATGGGCGCGGATAATTCCTTCATCACATGCTGCAGGGTTTTCTTGCGATCCTTATATAAAGGATAACGATCATAAAAATCGCTTAGAATATGAATGGCATCCAGCACCGCGATGGGCATGATAAAGATGGGAATCATGCTGCTCATGATATGAACCGTATTCCCCGTCACCACAAGTAATCCCATAGTGGTAATAACCGATACCATGGCCACAATCATCGGAGAGACAACCAAAGAAGCCTTCTTGAAAAAATACCACATCAACAGAAAAATAAGCAACATGGCCATAGGGGCGGATATGGCCATCTGTATGAACATCTCAACACCGAATGTATCCTGCGCCACCGGCAGACCGGTAATATGATATTGATCATCACCGGAAAATTCAGCGATCTTGGACTTTAATGCCTCAACCACATTATAGCTGACATTCTTGGCTGTGATCGGAATATAAAGCGCGACCGCCTTACCATCATCAGACACGATAGTGCCATTCAGCAAGGGCAGATTCTGGGCTTTTTTGCGAATGGACAAGGCCTCGGCATCATCCAGAGGGGCCTCTTTCATGAGCCATTCGAATTTCACTTCGCCCGGCCCGCCCGGTTCAATATTATCGACCGTAGAGGGCGCCATAAGATCAGCAGAAATAACGCCCTGTGTTTTGCCGTCCTTATCCTGCCACTGTATTTTTTTGGCAAACTCGGTCAAGGCATGAATATCACCAAGGGATTTTTTATTAAACACACCCTCGGGATGAGAAGAATTGACCACTCCGACGACAACCATGTCATAGAGGGAAAATTCTTTTTTCTGACTATTGTGAAAAACGCGGACAGGCTCGTCCACAGATAACATATTCTCCGGGTCTGTATCAATCTGCAATGGAAATAACAGGCTATAGGTTGACGGCCACACACTGGGTAAAGCCACAAGTCCGATCATCAACAGGCTTAAAAGACCGCTAAGCCAGAAAAAAAGCCTGGGCCTGCGCGTTGCTGTTTCTGAAATATGTATCATGCCGTTCTCCGGTTCTTCTTTTAAGTGATCTTAAGTAAAAGCCTGACCGGGCTTCACACCCAGTTTTTTCAATATTATTGCCAAAGGGCAAAAGCCGGTAAAGGCAGCCTGAAACATATTAGCCCCGACAAAAGCTGTCAGGCCAAACCAATAGACATGAACCATGAGGCCCAAGGCCAAGCTTATCATAATTATGGCGCCGGCGAAGGCAAGTATTACGCGATCCAGAGTCATCTTATTTCTCCTGTTAAAGTTATTAATAACAACAGATATAGCATTGGTGTAAACTTAAATAAGTGACGCATGTCACATAACCAAAAAATTAATCCACAGCAGCTTGAAGGCCACTGCGGTCCATAATCTGGATGCTCCCCCGGCCCAGCTTGATAAGCTCTTGCCGTTCAAAAACCTTTAATTGCCGGCTGACCACCTCACGGACTGAGCCAAGTTCCATGGCAATATCCTGATGGGTAACGTCAAATTGATCATTCTTATGATCCAGCAATAATTGCGCCAGACGTTTATCAAGTTTTTTAAACACCACCTCTTCCACCAGCATCATCAGCATAGACATGCGTTTGGCGTAAACTTCAAAGACAAAATTGCGAAATTTTTCTGACTGAGCCAATAATCTGTTAAATGTGGCCGGCGGTACTACGGCAAGGGTGACATCCGTTTCGGCTATCCCCTCTGCACCATACTGATCATCGGAAATCAGACAGGTTGTGGTCATGATGCAAGATTCGCCGGCCTCAACCCGGTATAATGTGATTTCACGCCCATCCTCAGAACTCTTCTGAACCCGAACCGTTCCCTCAAGCAACATGACATAACCCCGGCATTCACTGCCCTCGGCAAACATAACAGTACCCGAAGGGGCCGTCACAATATGAAGCCCCTCTTCCAAAATTCTTTTGCTTTCCTGCGAAAGCCTCCCCAGTTCAGGGAAATGATCCATCATTATTTTTTGCATAAATCTTTATCTATTCCCCGTAGCGTCATTTTTGGAACGGGGCTTTTTTTAAAATTTTTGCGGATATATTAATCACACCAGCATGTTCAAAAGTCAGGGTGAGCGGAAGTTCATCGCCAAGAGATAATTTCTTGTTTAAATCAAACATCATCAGATGATACCCCCCGGGGCTAACACTTGCAATCGCATGAGCCGCAACGGGGATAGATGAAACCTGCATCATTTTCATCACACCATTTTCATGTTTATGGACGTGAAGTTCGATACGTCCTGCATAGGGCGAGGTGGCTTTCACTAATTTATCCGCCATCGCCGTATCATTCCTGATGATAAAATAAGCCGCCCCCGGGCGGCCTTCTATGATCACAGGTCGCGCCCAGGGATCAATGATAGTAAGTCCCTCAGCAAAAACGGGAGAGGTAAAGCATAGAACGACAAATACAGATAAGAAAAACTTCGCTATTTTATTCATGTTATCTCACTTAAATAATTTTTTTAAAAAATCTGGAAAAAGGCACCCCAAACCGGCATTTAATATCCTTGCCATCATTGCAGTCATAAAGTGAAATGGCAATCATTTCCGCTCTTCCAATAATATTTTCTATGGGCACATAGCCAATAGCGGACAAAATACGGCTGTCCGCAGAATTATCCCTGTTGTCACCCATGGCAAAAATATGTCCTGCCGGCACGCGATAAAGACGGGTGTTATCAAGTCGCCCCCTATCCGTGCGTTCCGCAATATGATACCCGCGACCTTGCCCGTTTTCTTCACTGTATTCTGTGACAGAAACCATATTTCCCGCAGGTTCCCGGTAACGATAGCTTTTTTTAAATATACGCGGTAAAATCTGGCCATTATGAACAAGCCGCCCGCCCGCGAGCTGTATTTCGTCTCCGGGCAA
>JALSHF010000045.1 GCA_026982375.1 Emcibacter sp.
TGATTATAGTTAACGGGCTAACATTATGTTAACCTTAGGGCCGCATTATGCTGTTTAAAGACCTTGAAAACAGAGAACTAAGTGGTGGTGAAAAATGGCGGATGATGCTCGCCCGATAATTATTAAGCGTATTAAGAAAGTATCCGGCGGGGCTCACGGCGGGGCATGGAAAGTGGCCTATGCCGATTTTGTGACCGCAATGATGGCTTTCTTTATGCTGTTATGGTTGCTGAACGCCACGACCAAAGAACAAAAAGAAGGACTGGCTGAATATTTTACGCCAACGACCGCATCAACCAGTTCATCATCAGGCTCTGACGGTATTCTTGGCGGTGTCTCTCTCAATTCAGACGGGGCGCAAGCCAGCGCCGTAACCGTTTCAATCCCGGTAACAGAAGAAATTGCACCGAAAGAATCGGACGAGGAAGACACTGAATCCGAGGAAGAAAAATTCGCAGCGATGGTGGCTAAAAAAGAACAGGCATATTTTGAGCAAATGTCGGAAGAAATAAAGGTCGCAATTCAGGAGAGCCCTGAATTATCCAAATTACAGGATCAGATGCTTCTGGATATAACCGAAGAGGGCATGCGTATTCAATTGGTCGATAAAGACAAGCGCGCCATGTTTCGGTCAGGCTCTGCAGAATTATATAAATATGCCGAAAAGATGATTCAAACCGTTGCGGCTATTGTGGTCAAAATGCCAAACCGTATTTCCATTACCGGTCATACGGACGCCGCGCCTTTTACAAGCAGAAAAAATTACAGCAATTGGGAACTAAGTGCGGATAGGGCCAATGCCACACGCCGCGTATTAACTGCGGCAAATGTGTCCATCAACCGGGTCGCCGAAGTCCTTGGCAAGGCGTCAACTGAACCCCTGCTTCCAGATCGGCCCATGCGCGCAGAGAACAGGCGCATTACCATATTGCTTCTTAGGGAATCCCCGTCCCTTCCTGCCGACTTTATGTAGAAGGATTCACTTTTAATTTTTTTTCAGAGACAGCGCAATTTACCCTTGCTATTATGTAGTAAGCATTCAAAATACATTGATAATATGTTATTTTGTTAAAGAATAACTCTGGGAATATCTTCTATGGAACTGTTGCAGTCTTCGGTCCAGATGTGGGCAACATTTGCGGTTATTCTCGGGGCTATTATTTTCTATGCCATGGATCGATTCACCATGGAAATTACGTCACTTGGCACCATATCCGTCCTGTTATTGCTGTTTCATTTCATGCCTGTCACAGATGCGAGTGGCACAAGCATCCTCGACCTGAAAATCTTGTTTTCCGGTTTTGCCGATCCGGCCCTGATCACCATACTGGCTCTGCTGGTTATTGGGCAAGGCATGGTTCAAACCGGCGCATTGGAGACACCGGCCCAACATATCGTCCGGCACGGGATGTTATATCCCCGAAGAGTTATTTTAGCTTGCCTCATCGCCGTTATGGTGATCAGTGCCCTTTTGAATAATACGCCGGTTGTGGTGATTTTTATCCCAATCATGATCACCCTGATGGACAAGATGGATAAATCTGCGGGACTGGTTCTTATGCCGCTGAGTTTTGTGGCAATTTTAGGCGGCATGACCACATTAATCGGTTCAAGCACTAATCTTCTCGTGGCCGGAAGTTATAAAAGTCATACGGGGCTTGATATTGGTTTTTTTGATTTTACTATCCCTGGACTTTTTCTGGCGTCACTGGGATTGCTATATGTGGTTTTCATCGCCCCTCTCATTCTGCCCAGAAAGCTCTCCACGACAAATGACAACACTAAATTTATTACCGGTAAACAATTTATTGTTCAGCTTGACCTTGTTGACGGAAACTCTCTCCTTGGGAAAAAATCAATTGCCGGCATGTTTCCCGACTTGTCCCGTATGACTGTTCGGCTTGTACAAAGGGGCCATAAAACCTATTTGCCGCCGTTTGACGATATTACCTTTCAAGAAGGCGATTCAATCATTCTTGCGACAACACGGGCCATTTTAAGTGAAAAAATATCCAAAGATCCTAGTTTGCTCAAGGGTATTTTGACATTGCCGGATCAAGATGACCAAGAGGTTTCAGCAAATCAGGACGTCGCTCGCGGGCAAAAAATATCAGAAGTTATCGTGGCTCCTGCCTCCCGCCTTGATGGCCGTACATTAGATCAAATCGGGTATCATTTGCAGGGCGGCAGCAAGATATTGGGTATTCAGCGCAGATCACGCATGATACGCACATCCCTGAATGATATCAGGCTGGAAGCTGGCGACATTTTACTAGTGGTCGGCACAAGTGCCCAAATTAATTCACTCAGAATGAATAAAGACGTTTTGTTGATGGAATGGTCCACACGTGAAGTCCCCATAAAATCGGATAGCTGGAAGGCGCTGGGTATTTTCACCGGTGTTGTTGCGCTGGCGTCCACCGGACTTGTCCCAATCCCCATTACGGCAACATGCGGCGCCTTTCTTATGATCGCCATGGGCTGTCTGAATATCCGGCAAGCCAGCCGTGCGGTAGATCGGCGGATTTTTCTGCTTATCGGGGCGGCCATAGCCATGGGCACGTCCCTGCAGGCAACGGGCGGGGCATCCTATCTTGCGGAAGGTTTGCTTATTATACTGGAGGGATCCAGCGTCGCCATTATCCTGTCCGCATTTTTTCTGTTGATTGCGCTGCTCACCAACCTGTTAAGTAATAATGCCACGGCCGTACTCTTTACGCCCATTGCCATTAATATTGCCAATCAATTGGGCGTGGAGCCCATGATATTTGTCACGGCCGTGATTTTTGCAGCAAACTGTTCCTTTGCCACCCCTATGGGCTATCAAACAAATCTTTTGGTCATGGGTCCCGGTAATTATAAGTTCAAAGACTTTATGAAAGTTGGCGTCCCCTTGATTATTCTTTTATGGATAGGCTATTCTTTATTTGCGCCCTGGTATTATAATTTATAAATAAAACTTTAAAATTTTAGGGTTTATTTACTTTCGGATTATAACATAAAATCCGTTTTGACGATCTTTGCAGAAAGGTGAAATGTGACCAACCAATCCTCGCAGTTTCCACGATTTTATGTAACCGCGCCAACCACATGCCCTTATCTCGAAGGTAAAATGGAACGCAAGGTTTTTACAGAACTTAACGAAATTGATCCGGATGGGCTTCACGAATCTCTTGCCCGAATTGGCTTTCGACGCAGTCAGGATATAGCTTACCGCCCAAGCTGTGATGATTGTACAGAATGTAAGTCTGTACGTATTCCGGTTTTGTCTTTCAGAACAAGCCGCACGCAAAACCGTCTCATAAAGTTGAATGATGACCTGATTATACATAAAATGCCCAATATAGCGACTCATGAGCATTATGACCTTTTGAGCGAATATCTAGCCAAAAGACATGCGGGGGGCGGCATGTCAAACATGACATTTGAAGAATATGCCAACATGGTAGAGGCCAGCCCTGTCAATAGTTGCCTTATGGAATATAGATTGCCCGCAAGGGGTGATGAAATGGCCGGAAAGCTTGTTGCGGTTACGCTGACAGATATCATGACCGGCAGCTTGTCTCTGGTCTATAGCTTTTTTGATATAGCTGCTGAATATAATAAAAGAAGCCTTGGAACATATGTAATATTGGATCATGTGGCGCGTGCGCGATTGCTCAAACTTAATCATGTTTATTTAGGGTACTGGGTGCAGAATAGCCCCAAGATGGCCTATAAAAAAAACTTCAGGCCTTTGGAAATCCTTTACCCGGAAGGCTGGTTTTTAACTGAGAAACCATAAGCCGGAAATTCCTGTCATTTGCCTTTCTGTATGCTTGCCTTTACAGACAGTATAATTATACTGCCTGTAAAATATATATAGAAAATAAGGGCGGCCCAAATGAAACGACGTATTTTTCTAAAAACAACCGCAGCAGCATCAGTTGGCGCTATATCGGCGGGCCTGCCTGCACCTGCCATTGCTTCTGGCAAAATTAAATTAAAAATGGTCACGACCTGGCCAAAAAACTTTCCGGGCGTAGGGACGCGCGCCGTGGAATATGCCAGAGATATTGAAAAGGCCACAGATGGCCGCATAAAAATCAAGGTCTTCGCGGCCAACGAATTGGTCCCTGCCCTTGGGGCATTTGATGCGGTTCAGGGCGGCAAAGCCGATATTTATCATGGCCCGGAATATTATTGGCAGGGAAAGCACAAGGCTTTTTCTTTTTTTACCGCGACCCCCTTTGGCCTTACGGCCACGGAACTCAGCCAATGGATAAATTATGGTGGCGGGCAGGCTCTGTGGGATGAGCTATCTGCCCCCTTTAACATCAAGGCCCTGCTCTGCGCGACAACAGGCGTTCAGATGGGCGGCTGGTATAAAAAAGAAATTAATAAGCTTCAGGATTTTAATGGCCTTAGAATTCGCATGCCGGGACTTGGCGGCGAAGTCTTGAAACGGCTGGGCGCAACGACTGTGACCAAGGCCGGCGGCGAGATATATCTGGCCCTTAGTCAGGGGAATATAGATGCCGCAGAATGGATCGGGCCGTGGAATGATATGGCTTTCGGATTTCAGAATATTACCAAATTTTATTACACCTCCGCCTTCCATGAACCCGGCGCCGGACTTGCTGCCGGGTTTAACCTTGATGTCTGGAACAGTCTTAGCCCATCAGATCAGGCTATTATCACCGCTGTTTCCGGCGATCATTATCAGAAATCCTATGCAGAATTTAACGCGCGCAATGCCGTATCTTTACGCACCCTTGTCGATCAACATGATGTGCAGATCAAAGTGTTTTCCGATGAAATAATGGACAGGCTGGCCCATGTTTCCGATGAGCTCATGCAGGAGGTTGCCCTGACCGACGACCTTACCAAGCGTATTTACAACAGCTATATGGATACCCGCAGGAATGCCATGGAATGGGGCGCTATTGGCGAAGAACCTTATTTAAAAGCCAGAAGATTATATAAGAATTTTGGTAAGAAAATCTAAGTCTTGATCAATTCCCTGAAACATATAACCCGAAAGATTGATCAGTTCAGCGAATGGACAGGCCGACTGCTTTCATGGTTGACCCTGTGTCTTGTTTTGCTGCAATTTGCCATCGTTATTGGCCATTATATTTTCCGGGAAGGGGCCATATTCCTTCAGGAAAGCCTTCTGTATATGCACAGCATGATTTTTTTGGGGGCGGCGGCCTATACCCTTCTTCATAATGGGCATGTCAGAGTAGATGTT